>JADGDF010000176.1 GCA_016745055.1 Thiotrichaceae bacterium
TTTTCATACTCGTTCTCCTAAGTTTACAAAACTTGTTCTTTCTTATATCCTCCTTTTCGCAAAATACCATCTTAAATTCCGTGATACAACTCTATTTTTCAAAATTATATCTACTAAATAACAAGTTAGTCACCCTCATTTCTTAAATCACATTTTTGACCAAAATTAAGGAAGCTAAAAAATGCTAATCCAAAGATTATTTGACAAACTGAAAGTGCCAAAACTCTCCCAGAAAAGACATCTGCATGGGCTAAAGCCAATTAATCAGCCTGTTAATTATTATTGGCAACAAACGTGGGCAACTGAGAATTTGCAGGCTGCTTTTGGGTGGTTGGGTGAACAAACCAAGGAAGATTCTGATGACGTATGGAATTATCATCGTCAGTGGGCTACTCGAAAACTTGAATTACAACGCTTGTTAGTGATGGGAAAATTTAAGTTTCAACCGGTAAAGTTGGTTGAAGTTGAAACTGGACAGTGGCATGAACTTCGTTGTGCTGAGGATCAGTTGGTAATTCGAGCCATTGCGCAGGTGTTAAATCCGGTGTTTCAGGCATCTTTGTCTCCTTTGTTTGGGGCCATTTATTTGGTACCGTTAGATAAATTAGGTACTTCCCACGGGTTTTATCGACATTACATGGATGATTGGATTGTAATGTCTTCTAAAAAACAACCCTCGCGTGCGGTGGTCAAAGAAACGTATACTGTCTTGCAAGCGTTAAAGCTACGGGTACATCCTGACAAAACCTTTATTGGTAAAGGCGAAAAAGGATTTGACTTTCTAGGATTTCATTGCTGCCCTACTGGCATGAGAGTACCCGAAGCGGCGCTGTCACGACGAGATGAAAAACTAGCCCGGCTGCAGGGGTCGTCTAAAAAGCGCATTGGGCAGTATCTCGCTCGGTGGCTCGGGTGGGCTACATTGTTTTGTGACGGGGTCTATGCATCTTGCGGGTGTTGGGGATGTAAGTGGGGTAAGTGGCGAAACTTGGCCACCATATGAATGCACGTATACGAAAGGCGGGAGTATACAAGACTTGTATCTCACCACAACGCGAAATACTGCCACTGTTTCGGCTATGAGAACCGGTTCGACATCATCCACGACTTGCGGAGATTGGAAGGCTCGGGAACTGAAGAGGGGGGCCTGCTCATGGACCTGGTACGATAACCTCCTCGATATTTGGCAAATGAATTTCAGCCCAAATAGTACATATTGTTTTATCGTTACTCTTACCAATGATAAACAAATACAATTGGAGACCACTACAGGGGGGACAGATTCCGACGAACATGCGAATGCCTACGTTCGATTGGTGAATAAACCACAGCAACAGTCTGGCATACGAATCAACGTAACGGTGCCCGTTACCAGCACGGCAAATCCTATCCCCACGCACACCTTAACCATCGAAACACCCGAAAATGGCATGATTGCTGACCAGCGCGGGTGGCTTATTTGTGGAAGCAAAAACTACAAATGCTCTGAGAAATTTGACGAAGGATTAGATGTCCGCCTACACGCTACACCAGCCAACGGATATCAATTTGCGAGCTGGACTGGCGATTGTTCTGGCACGGAAAACAAATACCGATTCACCATTGAAAGCGATACCACTTGTAGTGCCACTTTTTCTAAAATACCTGAGCCAGTAAGACCGTCCCCTGTGTCCCAGCCAACGCAATCCACTGGGGCAAAAAACCCTACAACTCAAGCCACTGAAAATTCGACCAATGAAGAAAAAACTGAGGTTTACAGTCTAGGCCCTGCCAATAATGGCGATTATAAATCTGTGGTTCGCACTACAAACGCCTCCACGGAAACAATAAACGTCATCGTCACTCTTTATGCGGACAACGGGGCTGTGTTGGGGAATACAACGTTAACATTACCGTCCCAACAAAGTATGGATTTAACCACCGATGAACTCAAAAAAATGCTGGGGATTGGCGATTGGCGCAGCAATGCTTGGTTAGAATTCAACTCCCAACCTGGCGCACTCAACGTCAATTTCTTGTTAATCAATCCCGATGGCACAGTAACTGATCTCACTAAAACCCGTAAAAATGCCGTTTACAACATTCCTCACACTGCCAATGCCTACGGCGATGTGCTCTACCTTCAATTCAATAACACCAGTGACCAAACCATCAACGACATCACTGGCACACTTTACAGCCGAAGTGGAGAAACGATTGGTCTTGCCAACGCCTTACTTGTGCTTGAAGTCGCTCCCAAAGCCATGCAAACCTTAACCTCAGACTTGATAGAGCAGCGTGTAGGCATTAGCTGGCAAGGACGTGGCTGGTTACAACTTGATCCTGAACAACCTGACATTGAATTGTTAGCCTTATTTCAAAGCCAACACGGTGTGTATCACAACATGACCCCTGTTTCCGATGATAATATCCTCCACGGACTACCAGGCTCAGCCAACCCAGAACAAGCCTTTATCCGTATTGTGAACACCAGCGACCAAACGGTGCAAGTCACAGGCACTTTATATGACAGTACTGGACAAATATTGGGTCAATCCGATGCTATTCTTGCAGACAGCTTGCCTGCACACGCTATCAAAGGACTCAAAATGCGGGATTTGGAAAAACTAGCTGGTATTCAACCACAGAAAGGCAAACTGAAGCTTGTGATTACCTCTCCAACCAGCCGCATTGCCGTGGCTGGGTATATCCGCAGTCAAAAAGGCAATGTCTCAAATGCCAGTGCCAATTAGTTAAAAAAAGACCTGGCAGGTTTTTAAAACCTGCTAGGTCTGTCTTACAATTATTTCGATATTAGGGCAAAACGGCTTATACTCCTATCCAACGAAGTTTGTAACACCTTCCATAACTTTTGAACCAGGTTAAACCAGCTCCAGCATCATGATGAACAGATTCTAACTAAAAACAGTAAAAATTTCCCATGTTTAAGCTGTTTTACGCTTAACATGAATTTTCAGCGTTTTATTTTCTCTCTCCAACTCATCTAAAGCACGCATAAGTAATATTGGCGTGGCAATTGCCAAATTACCCAATACCATTTTTTGCAAACGTTCATGCTGTTCTGCATCTAAAGGGACGCTTAGTCGATAAGCAACCTCTGCCCTGCTACCGCGTCCAATAACTTGAACCAAAGGCTCTTGGCCAGCACGTTCGTCAAGTAATTGAATTTTAAGCGTATGTTTACAAGACTTTGCGTTATTCATTGCTTCCTCTTGCTCGTTATTATTTTTTTCTTTAGACAATTTATATTTCCTTATTAAAAGTTATTAACTTTATTAAAGCTAGTAATGTAAATAGCGCTATTTACGTCATTTTAAAATAGATAATTTTTTTGTCAATACTTAAAAAATAAATAACTTTAAAAACGTTATTTAAGCTATTAGCTTTAATTACATTATTAACTTAAATAACTTTATAAAAGTTAATAACATTATTAGCTTAAATAGCGCTATTTATACTTTGTCCATTTGCGCTTTCCTTATTGGAAAAGCTATACTTCTTTTATTTTAAATATCCGAGAACATGATAAATAATGAATTTACAAAACATTACAGATCTCATTGACCCCCTAAAAGAAACCTTAGAAAAAGCAAGCCGCTCAAACACCCAAAAACCACAAAAATATTGGTATCCATTGAGTTTGGCGACTTACGGTTTAGAAGAAATACTTGAAGCCTTAGATAGCATGTGTTCATTTCGCACCAGTATGTGGCAGAAAACCGCAGCATTTGAAGCACAATTTGCACGTTTGTTAAATTGTGGAGAAGCTGTCATGGTTAATAGTGGGTCTTCGGCTGACTTGCTTTTGGCTTTTTCACTGAGAAATCCCACGGCACCATTATTAGAAGCAGGAGATGAAGTTTTAGTTCCTGCTGTGACTTGGCCAACACAAGTGTGGTCAGTTATGATGGCAGGTTTCAAGCCTATTTTGGTTGACGTCGATCCTAATACACTCAATATTGATTTCAACAAAATAGATGCTTTTATCACTGAAAAAACGAAAGCGTTATTTTTGGTCCATTTGATGGGTAATCCTTGTGATTTGAAGCAAGCACAGGCTATATGTGAAAAACATAACCTTATTCTATTAGAAGATACCTGCGAATCTTTGGGTGCTACTTATGAAAATAAACATGTGGGAACTTGGGGTTGGGGAGGCAGTTTTAGCTTCTTTTTTAGTCATCACATAACAACGATGGAAGGGGGCATGATTGTTTGCAATGATCCAAAACTTGCAGATCATCTAAGAGCCTTACGAGCACACGGTTGGACACGAGATCAACATAATCATTCCCAAGCTTACAATCCAACTTTAGACTCCCGTTATTTGTTTAATAGTTGGGGATTCAATGTACGTCCCACAGAACTGCAAGCCGGATTTGGCTTACGTCAATTAGAACGTTTGCCTCAATTTGAAGAAAGGCGTGCGCGTTATGCGACACAATTTTTTGCATTTCTGGAAAAATGGCAAGCATGGCTAACCGTTCCTCAAGTGTGTCCTGAAGCAACACCTTGTTGGTTTGCGCTCCCTTTGATGGTCGCTAAAAATGCGCCGTTTACACGAGAAGAAATTGCGGTTTACTTAGAAAAGAATGGCGTGGAAACTCGACCTATCGTGACAGGTAACATCGCTCATCAACCTATTATGCAACATTTTCCTGAATTAATTAAAGAAGAGTTAACAGGCGCGGACAAAGTACATAAACAAGGATTGTATATTGGTTTATCTCCCATGCAGGAAGAAACAGCCATGACAAGGTTAGAGGAAATTTTTGACAATTTTTTGACAATTTATTAGTTAGCCTCGGTCTAATATATAGAATCCAAATCTCTAAACTGATAAATGTCAGTGTCTCTCAAAGATTTGATGACGTTCCTGGGACTTCTTTGTCCCTTGAACTATCCAATGTCTCAGCAAAACTATTGTTAGTTACTCCAACATGCTTGGTCTCCATAGGACGAGTCCGTATTCCGTTAATCTGCGACCCAAGTCCTTTATGACTTGACGCTGGGTTTGTTCAAAAATATAGAAAAACGGACAGAAAGACTGGCGCTCTTGTGTCCTGTTTTTCAATATACAAGCGGAATAAACGATTTAATTTTATGACAATTTCTAGCATAAAGTTTAAAATACAATGATAAAAATAAATTCTACCAATATTTGAGGAAAATAAGTATGGTACGTTTTCGTGATCTTAAAATTGCACCACGATTAATGATAGTAACTACTTTGCTAGTTGTTGCAACGATATCTATGATTTCTTTTGTGATTAATGGTGCAGTACAAAAGATGGCAAGAAATAGTGCTGAAATTATTGCCAAAGAAACGGCTTACCATTACGGATACATTATTAAAGCTGAATTAGAGGTTGCTTTAGATGAAGCTCGAGCAATGGCTGATTTTTTTGAAGCTTCCGTTACTGGACATGGTTTTAAAGCAAATCGTGAGCAGACAAACGATTTCCTTAAACATTTTATTGAACATAATCCCAATTTACTGGCAACTTATGTTGCCTTTGAACCCAATGCTTTTGATGGTAAAGACAGTGAATATATTAACACGGCTGGTCATGATGAAACGGGTCGTTTCATCCCTTATTGGTCAAGAAATGTACAAGGCAAAGGTACACTTGAACCTCTAGTGGATTATCAACAAATAGGGCTTGGGGATTATTATCAAATTCCCAAACAAATGAAAAGGGAAAGTGTGATTGAACCTTATTTATATCCAGTGCAAGGTAAAGAAATGTTAATCACTTCCCTTGTTGTCCCTATTATTGACGATAATGAAAAATTTCTAGGCATTACTGGGATTGATTTAGCATTTAAACATTTACAAAATTTAGTTAAAGAAATAAAAATTTCGGGTTTCCAACAAGCTTATGCGACACTATTTTCTCCAAAAGGAACTGTCATTGCAAGCCAAAATCCAACATATATTGGTAAACATGTCAGTGAAACAACAAGTAATCAAAACTTTATTAAGTCTGTTTTAAATAATAAACCCTTTAGTTTCACAAGAATATCAAGAACTTTGGAGGGGAAAAAAGTAATTAGCTACGGTGCACCTGTGGATATTGGTTATACTGGCAGCCGTTGGATGGTAGGCATTAATATTCCTGAGGATGAATTAATCGCAGAGGCTAATCACATTAGTCTGTTTATTCTTATTATGGGTATTGCTGCTATGGTATTGACTTTATTTTTCATGTATTTATTTGCCCGTAGTCTTGCCAATCCGCTTAAGCAATTGTTGCAAATTTCTAGTGCTATTGCAGGTGGCCAGTTGGATAATGATATTCAAATCAATACACAAGATGAGATTGGTAGTTTGGCACAAGCCTTTCGGATTATGCAAGTTCAATTAAGTGAACGTATTGAAGAAGAACGACATATTGCTAGTGAAGCGCAGCGTATTAATCAAGCGTTAGATAATGTCAATACCAGTGTAATGATTGCTGATCATAATTATCAACTTATTTACATGAATCATTCAGCCAAACGGTTGTTAAACATGGCAGAACCCATTATACAACAGTCATTACCTAGCTTTTACGTTGATAAATTGATTGGCACTCATTTAGAAGATATTCATCCGGCTATTGACTATAAAAATGTGTTAAATAATCTAAGTACAACGCACCATAATACCTTAACGATTGGTGGACTTACTCTGGACACTAATATTAACTCCATTATCGATGATAAAGGAGAACGGTTGGGCTGGGTAACAGAACTGCGTGATCGTACTACTGAAATTAAAACAGAAGAGGAAATTAATCAAGTCATTCTTGCCGCATCTCAAGGGAATTTTGGCCATAACATTGATTTGAAAGACAAAACAGGTTTTTTCCGAAGCTTTAGTCAAAGTCTCAATCAAACATTAGCTTTTAACAAGCAAATTATTGGAGAATTAGGACAAGTATTTAGCGCAATTGCTCAAGGGAATTTGACCAAAACGATTAAAAAACACTACGCAGGGGACTTAGAACAAGTCAAACAAGATGTTAATGCAACCGTGTCCCGTTTGATTAACTCGATCAACATCATTCAACAAACCGCTCAATCTGTCAATCAAGCTGCGAAAAAAATAGCAGATGGCAATGAAAACCTAAAAAGACGCACTGAAGAACAAGCTGCCTCTTTAGAAGAAACAGCAGCCAGTATGCAGCAAATGACGGGTACAGTACAACAAAATGCTGAAAATGCGCAAAGAGCCGCAGAGTTGGCGTCAGAAACATGTCAACAAGCTGAACTAAGTGGTGGCGTGGTTAACACAGCAGTGATGGCGATGACAGAAATTACCCAAAGTAGTGAAAAAGTGGCGGACATCATTACTGTTATTGATGACATTGCATTTCAAACTAATTTATTAGCCTTAAATGCCTCTGTAGAGGCTGCGAGGGCCGGTGATCAAGGAAGAGGGTTTGCAGTAGTTGCTTCTGAAGTTCGTAATTTAGCCCAACGCAGTGCAGAAGCGGCCCGAGAAATTAAAACTTTAATTGAAGAAAGCGTTAGCAAAATTCAAGAAGGTACACAACTCGTTAATTATTCAGGTGAAACTTTAGAAGATATTGTCAAAGCGGTTAAAAAAGTCAATACAATTATTGAAGAAATTGCCACCGCTAACCGAGAACAAGCCTTAGGTATTCATGAAGTGAATAAAGCTGTGGCACATATGGATGATATGACACAACAAAATACCGTGCTTGTTGAACAGGTGACCAAAACAAGTATAGCCATGCAAAAACAAGCTGGACTATTAAAAGAAAACGTGTCTTTTTTTACGACCACTTAACATATTTTCCTGACAGATTTTGGTAGTGTTTTGTTCAGGTGGTAAAAAATATCAAAGCTTTTGTACTCCACCACAAGTATTTACCCAGACCAAATTATCCAAAACTAACGTTTCTCCAGCATATAATCCATTATTTTTTGTAAATATAGGTATGTTTGCTCAAACTATTAGAGTTGTATCACGGAATTTAAGATGGTATTTTGCGAAAAGGAGGATATAAGAAAGAACAAGTTTTGTAAACTTAGGAGAACGAGTATGAA
>JADGDF010000019.1 GCA_016745055.1 Thiotrichaceae bacterium
AAGCGGTAGCGTCATCCACCAAATCAAAGCAGAATAATTAAGTTTCGTGCAATCTCTCCGAATGGCGGATGACGCTAACGCTTATCCGCCTTACGAGTTGCTCACTTTAATTGTTATCACGTATTTCTATTTTAAGTTTATTAAAATTAAGCTTGTTAATTTTTCATTTTTTGTCGTGGAAAATTGCTGCAAGACATGGAAAAGCAAAGCCGCACTGCCATTAAGTTAAGCTCGTAGGAGTGCAAACTTTAGTTTGCATATGCAAGATAAATCTTGCACGCCAAACTGAAAAAATCCTTAACTTAGCAGTGAGGGAAGCCGGTGTTAAGTAGTTCGCGACTAGCTGGGATTATTGAAAGTGTAACGGAGTGCGGAGCCTGCCCGTCTGGGCAATCAATGACAGTCTCGCTGCGGAATTGAATAGTTCTAAGGAGCACGGATATCCGTGAACATCGTGAAATCTTTGCAAGATACCAGAAAGTTTTAGGCATAAATTTCCAGCTTCTCCAAATATTGTGATTTACCCAGCATTAGCTTTCGCATCACAAATTTGTCTGATTAGGCCACCGACTCTCTCTCCTACTTGCTTAGTTAGAATTTTGTGACGATACTTGTATCCATCTAAGGTGGACTTTTAAGTCACAAACAGCAGCGTGAAGAGCATTATTCTTTGGTCTCATCATGCTTAGGTTATGCTAAAAGTCTTGGACTCAAAATCTAGCAACCAACAATAAAGTTAACAAAAGGATACTTGTTAATATGCAACTGTTATCAATAAATTCAAATTCAATTGACAAGATTTTTTTTCAACTTTTTTTATTTGTTCTACTCTTCTTTTCTTACCTTCATTACGGTAATCCACCTGCCAATACCCCAGACCTTTCGTGGATGCAAGCCCTGGGTGTTGCCTACACACAGGAATTACAACATGGGGTTGAACTAATGTTTA
The DNA here is from genome assembly GCA_016745055.1 of Thiotrichaceae bacterium. Taxonomy (GTDB): domain Bacteria; phylum Pseudomonadota; class Gammaproteobacteria; order Beggiatoales; family Beggiatoaceae; genus JADGDF01. The sequence continues at coordinate 950 of JADGDF010000019.1, forward strand.
CTTATGGGCCACTTGGTTATTTCTATAATGGAACAGCCCCTTATGTACCAGGTTTATTTCATCTTTTTATGACCTGGCAATTTTTAGCAGCAATAATTATTGCTTCACTTTTTATATTACGAGGCAGCCAACTTTCAAATGTATTAGATAAATTCGTTTTTTTCTACTTAGCATTAGTTCTTCTCTCTGTTCAATCCATTCACTTAGTTGATTCAGTTTATTATTTCAGTATGTTTTTGACGGTAACATTGATTGCTGACCCTCCTCGTTTCTTAAAGCAGAAATTTTATTTAGGTTTTATTATTTTTGTCATTTTGATGTTTTCCATTCTTGCTGTGACTAAATTTACACAATTTATTATTGCAGGTATTAATGTTTTTATTATCATGGGAATAATTGGGCACCGCTATGGATGGTTTAGAGCTATATTAATTCCCATTGGCTACATTAGTTTAGTTGCGTTGCTTTGGGTTACCTTGGGACAACAAATTGAACATTTTCCTAAATTTGTTGTCAACTCTTTGGAATTAGCCAAAGGCTACAGTGAAGCGATGTCATTAAATGGTGAAAAGCGTGAAGCAGTACTTGCTATAGGCGTTATGAGTTTAGCTGCATTCATTGGTATTATCAGTACATTTGCTCCTAAATTTAGCATAGAGAAGCTGTTACTTACTGTCTCAATTGGCTTGGGGACTTTTATGGCATTTAAAGCGGGTTTAGTCAGGCATGATTCGCCTCATGCATCAATTTTCTTTGGTTTTGCTATGCTTATCCCATTTTTATTTGCTTATGATACGAAAATGAATTTTATCTTAAAAAGTTTTTTTCATTTACTACGTTATACCTTAATCATTACAGCAGTCATTGGGTTGTTTTGGACAAATCAATTTATGAATGTTAAGAATATGCTCGCACTTTGGAATCAAAACATCGTCGAGAATATCCAAAAAATTAGACAAATCCCTGAATATGAGGAATATTACAAGCAACACATTGTTCTTCTGCAGCAACAATTTGATTTACCTAAAATACGCAAAATTGTTGGTAATGAAACTGTTGATATATTTTCTTATGAGCAACTAGTCGTCTTTGTTAACCACTTAAATTGGCATCCACGTCCTATTTTTCAAAGTTATAGCGCATATACACCTAAGCTATTAAAAATTAATCGTGATTTTTATGAAAGCCAACAAGCACCAAAATTTGTAATATTCAAATTACAAACGCTCGCTCAACGTTTTCCCATTATGGATGATATAGAAGCGATAAAAGTACTGTTACGGGATTATGTACCGGTATTGGAAGAGCGAGATTATTTATTACTTAAGCGTTCACAACAGCTAAATAATGTAACAACAAGCAGTGTTTTACTGAAGCAGAATATTAAATTTGATGAATCCTTAGACGTTGCTTCACTAAGTAATGAACCGCTTTTGTTAAGCCTTGAAATATCCAAAACTTGGGTAGGTAAAGTGTATGCACTTCTCTATAAGTCTTCTGCAGTGTATTTAGAATTAACCACAGTAGACAATGAGAAGCTACTATATCGTATTATTCCCAACATGTTAAAGTCTGGCGTGCTTATTAACCCATTGGTTATTAACCAAGCAGACTTTGTAAATTGGTATGAAGGCAAACCTCTTAAGCAGGTTGCAAGCGTGAAAATCACAACGAACCGTGGAAGTATCAGACAATTTGAGGATGAAATAACACTGACAATTAGTTCATATCAGTAAACGAAACAGAATCAACCCTCTACAAAATAGATTGGAAAAAGAGATTAATTCTTTTTTTCAAATGGTTAGAGAAACATAAGTGCTATGTTTTATTTGTGATAAACATAATGCATTTTGAATGGTTAATAAAAAGTGGCTTCTAAACGTTCCTCCCAATTTTCGGGCGTATCTGGAAAAGAGGGACGTACATCCATTCTGAAAAAGCGTTCATTTTTTGACTTTTGACCAATTAATTCTACTAATTGGTCAAAATTTTGTAGTTCATGGTGTTCTATTAGAACTTCACTTAAGTTTAACATCGCGTATTCCTCATATTTAACAACTTTGTATTTTACTATGTCCTATTTTCAAACAAAAGGTTGGTGCTTTTTTAGGTAGGAGAAAATAAATATTTTATATACATAAAACTTCACAACATTCTATGTGCAGTAGCATATGAAATTTAAAAAAACAGACCGCGTTTATCATGATTCTTACGACCAGTCTCATTAATTAAGCCATGGCTCGACTAAATTACAAATTTCACTGTCTTCAAAATTGTCTGCTAATTCTTGGATTTTGGTGGCCAATGCTGTTAGTTTTTTGTCTGTGTTAATGAGTTCTTCCGCATATTCTTTGATAGCCATTGTATCTCCTTGCATGGCTAAATCGTATAAAACACTGGCTTGTTCTACATTCAACGTCCAATTTCCCACTGATTCATTTTCTTCTTCAGCTTGAATGGGTTCAGGCTGTTCGTAAATCCAAGTAAGTTTTAGCCAGTGTTGCAATTCAGCAAATAGTGTTTCTGTGCGAAAAGGTTTGGGAACAAAAGCATTACAGCCTGCAGCATAACTTTGTTGCTGATCGTAATCAAATACACTAGCAGTCACGGCTATAATAGGAGTATCTGAAAATTTAGGTTGTTGTCTGAGCTGTTTGGCTAATTCAAAACCATCCATGATGGGCATAGCTAAATCGGTGATAATCAAATCAGGATTAATGGCAATGGCTTTGTCCAAACCAAGTTGTCCATTGTCTGCGTTAATCAGTTCAAATCCTAAAGGTGTTAATAAATCAACCATGACAGCATAACTTTCAGCATGACTATCCACCACTAAAATAGTCTTAGGGGCTTCTTTAAAACCGATGATGGTTGGTTGGTTTTTAAGTGATTTATTGAAGGTAGTAAAACTAGGCGCTGCTTCCAATTGAAGTGTTACCCAAAAAGTACTGCCTTGACCCAAGGTACTTTCAACGTGAATTTCCCCCTCCATCATTTCAACAATTTTCTGGGTAATGGACAACCCTAATCCTGTACCTTCTATCTTATAAGTGCCATCACCTGATTGTTGAAAAGGTTGAAAAATCGTTTCTAAGTCTTTTTCTACAATACCAATACCTGTATCTTCTACTTGAAAACGAAGTTTATCCTCATGGTAACCTACTTTGAGGGTAACATTCCCTTTTTCAGTAAATTTGATCGCATTGGTCAATAAATTAATAATTACCTGACGTAAGCGTTTTTCATCTGCGTGAATCCCTTCAGGTAAATGGGATAAAGCTTCATAGTGAAAGTTAATCCCTTTTTTTTCGGCCCGTATTTGGAACAATTCAACAATTCCCTGTAAGAATTCTCCAAAACCAAAATCTGTTGGACAAAATTCTATATGGTTGGCTTCAATTTTAGCTAAATCAAGAATATCATTAATTAAAGTAAGCAGATAATCACCGCTACGTTGAATAACACCAATCCCTTTCCGTTGTTTTTCAGTGAGCTTTTTATCTGCATTTAAAATTTGCGCATAGCCTAAAATACCATTGAGCGGTGTGCGTAGTTCATGACTCATATTGGCTAGAAACATACTTTTTGCTTGATTAGCAACATCAGCGGTTTTTTTTGCTTCTTGTAAAGCCTGTTCTGCTTGTTTACGTTGGCTAATATCAATCACGAACCCAACGATATAATTTACTTGGCCTTGTTCATGACGTACACAACTGACGGAAACTGTAGTATATACAATTTGTTCATCTTTACGAATGAAACGTTTATCAAGTGTATAAGCATCCACTTCTCCTGCCAACAAACGTTCAAAATAAACAATATCAAGAGCAAGATCATCAGGATGGGTAATTTGTGCCCAATCAATTTGCATTAACTCTTCTCGCACATAACCCAGTATATTACAAAGGGTATCGTTAATTTCTAAGAAACCTTTTTCAGGTGAGGTAATGGTCATACCCACCAAAGATTGTTCAAAAAAACTCCGTAAATAAACTTCTTTTTGTTCTAGTGTATACTGAGCCTCTTTAAGTTTGGTAATGTCTGTGGAAATTTCCAGGCGAACTAATCGTCTATCTGTCCACTGAATAGCTTGCTCCTGCATGTAATACCAACGTTGATTTACACTATTTTTATACTCCCATGTGTAAATATCAGTAGGTTTACTTGCTTTATTAACCTGTTTTGGTATTTCACAAAAGCTGCAAGGGCCTGTTTGTTCTTTTTGCAGTACTTGCCAACATTTTTTACCCACAATTTGATAACCAAACAATTTTTTTGCATATTGATTCGCAAATAAAATTTCATACGTTTCAATATCGGCCACATAAATGAGACTTTCCAAACTATCTAATACTATCGAAAACTTTGCTTGTTCTTTTTCAAGCTGTTGAGATTGTTCTCTTAAAATAATGGCTTGTTGGTGTAACTCATCATTAATGGTTTCCAATTCTTCAGATTGCACAGCAATTTCTTCTGTTTTTTCAGCTACTTCTTGTTCTAATGTTTGTTGATAATTTTGGTGTAATATTTCAGCTCGCTTACGTTCAGTAATATCTTCAATCGTATTTAAGAGACCAACGACTTTGCCTCTAAGATTATGTAAGGGAATTTTATTAGTTTCTACCCAATGTGGCTGACCGTTTTCATCAATAATTGAAGAAATTTGACTCAATTCTGGCGTATCACTTTCCATAATTCGATGGTCATCTTGAATGAATTTAGCCGCTTGTTTCCAGGCTAAATCCAAATCTGTTTTACCAATAATATCTTCTGGCGAATTTAAGCCATTAATATCAGCAAATCGCTGATTACATCCTAAATACATAGCATGATGATCTTTCCAAAAAATTAATTGTGGGATATTATCAATCACTAAACGTAAAAAAGCTTCTTTTTCTTTCAGCGTTTTTTCTGCGTGTTTACGCACTACAATTTCTTTTCGTAAACGCAAGTTATGTCTGATTGAACTCAGTAAATAAAGTACGATAAATAATGTAAATAGAACACTGACTAATGGGATAAACCAAGACATCCATGAACCTTCTTGTTCTACATAGTTAGCATTAGGCCAATAAATTATAGACCATATACGATTGAGTACGTGAAATTTCTCTCTAAACATAGGCTTACGATTTAATTCAACATTAGCACTGCGGTAAAGTAATTGTTCCAAGAAAGGCTCTGACTCATCTTGGATGAGCAACTCAAAATGAGTTTGATGACCACTTCGTGCTATTACTGATTCAATAATATTCCTCATTTTAAATACAGCTAACACAAAACCTTCTAAATTTTCTTGGCGTTGTTCAAGTGTTATTACTGGCTTTTCTCTTTTAAAAATAGGCTTAAAAACTAAAAAACCAAAGCTATTGGCGTGAGAATCTTGAATCAATTTGATTGGTGCTGTTGCTTGCATAGAACCTTTGTCTCGCGCCAAATTTAATGTACTCAGACGCATAGTATTTGAACCTAGATCGAATCCCAATGCGACTTCATTTCCTTGATGAGGTTCAACGTAATATACTGGGAAATAGACAGAACGTTCTGTTGCTTGAATCAATGCTTTTTGTGCTGAACGTTCCTTAAAGTAAAAATTGGGATAAAGTAATTTTGCTTGAGTTTCATAAGCGATACGTTCTTCATGAGGAATTTTAGGTATCCACTCTAATGCTTGAATATGAGGATGTAATGCTAAAAAAGGTTGAGTAAATGTATGAAATTCATTTCGAGTAACTTCATCTGATGCACCGTAAAATGCGGAAAGTGAGATTAAAGATTCTTCAATTGTTGAAATAATTTCACTTTTTATTTGTGTGGCAAGGAATTGAGTATCTTTTTGCATTTTTTCATGAATAGACTGCATTTCAAAATTTTGAATCATGAAAAAACTGGCAATAGATAAAGCAATGCCTAATGACAGTGCAATGAATACCATAAAGTAATTACGAAGCATGGTGCTTTGTCCTTGAAAAAACAAATTTTCATCAGAAAGTTAATATATTAAAATATTTAATATATACAATATTTTGCATAATATATAGTTAATTTTAATAAAAATATAATAAAATTTAGTGGTTTTTTGTAACACTGATAATAAATTAAATAATATCTCCCTTTATCTTTTTAAAGTCAGAGACATTTTTAAATAAAAAAATAATTGGTTTATCATGATTTACATGAAGAGGGATGGCAATATTTATGCGTGCAAAGGAAGGAGAAATAAGTTCGTGTAAATTATCCAATGAAAATACTGAAGGTGGTGTCTTCTACTATTGGCATAGAATGAGTAATATTTCTTTAATTTTACCTACTAAACCATAGTCCGCAATTTGAAAGATAGGCGCATCAGGGTCTTGATTAATAGCCACAATTGTTTGGCTTGCTTTAATGCCTGCCAAATGTTGAAGTGCACCTGAAATACCGATAGCAAGATAGAGTTTAGGTGCAATAACTTTACCTGTTTGTCCGATTTGAAAATCATTAGACAATAATCCCATATCAACGGCAGCTCTTGAAGCCCCAATGGCAGCATTAAGTTTTTGAGCGAGTTTTTCTATCCAAAAAAAATGTTGCTGACTTTCAATACCTCGCCCAACACCAATCACAATTTGTGCTGTTTCTAATTGCGGATATTCTGAACTTGTGGAAATTCGGTTTATAAATTGGGATAATGTTTGGACACTATTTTGGACGATGACTTTTTCAATAGGGGAATTATTGTCTTTTAATGGTGCAGGAGAAAATGCGGTTGTTTGGATGGTTAAAATTTTGATGAGATCAAATGATTTTAAAGTCGCGAGGGCATTACCTGCATAAATAGGTTGCACAAAGGTATTTTCATTAATAATTTTAACAACATTGGAAATTTGGGCAACATTTAATAATGCAGCTATTCTAGGCATCAAATTTTTGCCAAAAGTAGAAGCAGGTGCCAATATATGGGTGAATGATGATCCTAAACCAGCAATCAGTAGGACTAACGTTTCTGCTAAAGGGTATTGATAACACAACGCATCAACATAAAGTACTTTTTCAACATGGGAAATTTGGCTAGCCGCTTGAACAACTGCATGACACTGATAACCTATAACTAAAATTGTAATAGGCTTACTGAAAAAATTTGCGGCTTGAACGACCGGATAAACAGTTGGTTTTAGTTTGAAATTGTCGTGTTCAGCAACGACGAGTGTAGACATGGGCGTTATCAGAAGTCAAAAAAATAGTTTAAATACTAATTTTTAATTGTTGTTTAGATCGGAAATTCCTTTATAACATTTGAAAACTAACCATTTAAGCTATTCAATGTTGGTTACCTGTAAATAATTAAACTTTTTACTTTGACTTCTGAATTTTACATTCAGGTTTTAAGCAGTTTTAGAGGCATTTTCTAACATGGATTTTAATTCACCTTTTGCAAATAAATCTAATAAAATATCGCAACCACCAATTAATTCGCCACTGACATAAATTTGTGGGAAAGTAGGCCAATTGGCATAACTTTTTATATTTTCATAAACTTCCCGATCTTCAAATACATTAATATAAGCGAATTCTACGCCACACTTTTTTAAAGTTTCAGCCGCACGACTGGAAAAACCACATTGAGGAAATTGTGGTGTGCCTTTCATATAAACCACAATTGGGTGACTTTTGACTTGTTGATCGATTTTTTCCATGATGTCCATTCGCATACTCCATGATCAATTTTTGAAATAAAGGTTTAGAATTACCTATATACGTATACTACTTAGGTAATTTAAGCGCTAAGGGTTTGCGGGTAAGCATACACCTTTCTTATCAATTATTCTACATTGATCATTTCGATATTTGAGTAGGCACTCCAACAATTCCCTTGATAACCACGAATCGAAATATAGTAGGCATCCCCTTTGTTTAAATTAGCAGTAAACTGGGTTTGATCCCCCATATATATACTATGGATATGATCAAACTTGATATCTTCGATAGTGGGTACGTAAGGTGTGTAATAAAGCTGGTAGCCTTCAACGTTTTCTACTACGTTCCAGGTAACGTTTACTTTATCGTTTTCTATGTTTACCTGAATATTTGGTTGTGAAAGCGGAGGCATATCTTGACACACATGTTCTTTAATAAAACTTTCAAATGAGGAAACACGAGTATATACACCATAATAGTTAGGTAATGCACAGCCTTCTCCAAAGCTGATAATGCCAGCTTGTTCCCAATCAGTACCATTCCAAACAATCAATGGACCGCCACTATCGCCCACACAGGCATCTATTTCACCCTTTTCATAACCTGCACAGAACATTCTTTCATCGACATCTCCTTTATAAGGTTGATTGCAAACTTCGCTAGAAATAATAGGTACGGATGCCTTTAGCAATACAGAAGAAAACGAACCATGAATATTTTTAGGATTTGTTGTACCCCAACCTGTAACAACACCTGTTTGAGAGGGGGCATCTAAATCTGTATAACTAGCGGCAATACGTATAATTTCTTGATCATGATAAGGTGCTTTTAATTTTAACAAAGCAATATCTGCGGTAGGTGCGTCAGGATCTCCATCATATTCCGGATGAACAATTATTTCAGCAATGCCAAACCGTGTTCCTTCCTCGCTTTCTAAATCATAATGCCCCATAAAAACATCAATTGAAGTGATAGATTCACCCAAAGTACAGTGTGCTGCAGTTAATACCCATTCTGGGTGAATCAGTGTCCCACCACAAACTTGTCCACTCTTTGGCGATACGTTCACTTCAATAAGCGCAACCATCCAAGGAAAATTAGCAGGTCTACCGCCAATAATACGTGTTTTAGCAAAGGTATATGTGTGGAATAAGAATGTTAGGAGGCTGATGACTAAACCATATTTAAAAAATTTCATGTATCCTCCTCAGGCGTTATACGAGTAAATTGACGAATCAAACGTCGATCTTTCTTATTTGGACGAGCATTAGATTGCGCAACAATGCCTTGTTTACGTTGTTCTGCTAGCTGTTCACGTTTAAGCACACTTTCAGGTGTTTCTTCATAGAGCAAACTAGCTTCAGCATAAGAGCGACGTTGTGCTGATAAACTATTGATAACCACTGTTTTTTCAACATGACTAATACGAATAGTCAGGGTATCTCCTACATGTACTTCTTTGGACGGTTTAGCACGTTGTTGATTTAAGTGTACTTTTCCACCGCTCACCGCTCCTGTAGCTAAACTGCGTGTTTTATAAAAGCGAGCAGCCCATAGCCATTTATCTAAACGTAATTTTTCTACCATTGCTTGCATAAACTTTACTCATGCTGGATTATCATACATAAAAAAAGTGTAGCACAAAGTAGAAGTAGCGATTTGGCTTTTTGGTAGTCTGCTTTATTGATATTTTATAAGGCTAAATAAATAAAGGTTAAGCTAAGTACTGTTAAGATTTTAACGTAACCATGCCTAACGCATCGTACAAAATACATTTAATATTTAGCCAATTTTTCAAAGTGCTATTAATGAAATGTTTTTCCAACATTCAAAATGGTCATTTCTATTCGTCGGTTTTTTTTGCGACCCGCAGCAGTTCTATTACTGGCAATTGCCAATGTTTCTCCCAAGCCTCTTGCTAAAATGCGATTAGAAGCCACTCCTTTTTTAATCAGGGCAAAACGTACTGCATTTGCTCTTCTATCAGATAACCCCATGTTGTATTCTGGTGTGCCAACATTATCTGTATGCCCTTCGATCAATATATTGCGTTGAGGATGGGCCACTAAAAAAGTAGCTACTTTTTTGATAACGCCTAACGCACTTGATAATAAGTCAGCTTTACCTGTTTCAAACAACCTATCTCCTAAAGTGAGAGTGAGTCTGAGCCCTTTATTTGTCGATTTGCCTTCAAATTCTGCAAGTTGTCGTTGTAGCGCATAGGTTGTTTGAGTGTTTAACTTTTTTTTTGGAGTACCCAGTACATTAGTGGCTTGCCATACCTTTTCTGCTTTCAGTTCACGCGAATGCATAATGGTTTGATCCTGGCTTTTTACCAGTTCAACCCGTTCATTTTCAGCTGCGACCCGTTCTCCCACAAATACAGCAATTTCAGCTTTTCTTTTGGCAATATAAGCGAGATGTGCTACTTCTTGAGTATTTTGTGCCATTTCTGCTTGGTTTAACGCTTTTTCAGCTTCATACAAGCTATTTTTTGATGTGATGGGATTTTGTTTTGCTGTTTCATATGCTGTATGTGCATCTACTAATATTTGGCTGGTTGGTTTTTTTGATATGTTGCCACCACATGCGGACAACAGACTAACAACTGTTAAAATGACAAAATGTGTTGTCAAATGGTGAAATTTGATTTCCATCGTTGTCCTCATTTGGTTAATTTTGAGTGTATTCTATTTCTTGATGCAATGTATCAATACTTTGACGAAGGCTTTCAGTTGCTTCTTTAGCTGTATCAGCTTCAGCTTTTGCCTCTACCAATTCAGCATCCACAGATGCTTGTTCTGCAAGCTGTTTTGCTTGTTGATAATTTTCAGCTTGAACGGCCTGTTTTGCTTGCTCTAATTTGTCTATAGCACTATGTAATGCCTCTGAATCGTAGGCACCTGCTTCTTGAGCATTTTCAATTGCAGATTCTGCCGTTTCAATTTCGCCTGTTGGTATTGAAGTTACAGAACTACAACTATTGGCGAGAAAAACACTTACTATTAACCAATAATACTTTGCTGGAAATTTTGGCATAATGATTTCCTATTTCAGTGATATTTTTGAAAAGTAATTTTCGGTTTGTCGCTCCAACTAAAGCATTAAAGAATGTACAGCAACATTAAAACATAAAAGTTGCTTATTTTGATGATTTGCCACTAAAATTTCAACTGCTTCATAGGTTAGTTTGTACAAGATGAAACCATTACTTAGGAGAAACGACTGGTGTGAAAATTGTAGTTTTGGCCCATTTTGCTAATTTTTCTGTGTATTGAGGTAAAATGGGGTGGTTAAAAGTATAAACTTGTCGCCAAGGTTTAGCTTTATAACGTTTATGAGTGATGTTAAAATGAACCTGGCGCATACGATGGCCACCTTCATACCATAAGGTTAATCGCAAAGCAGAAGAAGGAAAATAATTAACTAGCAAAGGGTCAATATTTAGTGTTAATCCAGTTAATTGGTTAATGGTTATTTGCTGATAAAAGGGAGATGTTTTACGAAATTGGATAAGTTGTTCTGCCTGTGCTGGTGACATATTATAGATTGCTTGTAATGCTAAGGTCGGTGCAGTATTGAAATTAGGGTAACGGCTAGCCACTAATGTTGTCGTTAATTGTCGAAATGCGCTATTTTTCCAAATGCTTGCTTGTTCAGGCCAATCAAGTATGCGCCACATTTCCATTGGGTGCAATAAAAGGTGATTGCGTGGTGGCGGAAGTTTACGGTCAAGATAGTCCTCTTTTTCAGCGCCATCTAAACGGTGATAATCATCAAGATCAATATAATCTTTATATTTGGCGATTAATGGTGCCTGTGATTCATAATCAATACCTAAAGTACTCAGTAAGCGTGACCAAACTGCATCTGACATAAAATTAACGGCAATTAAACCAGCTTCATCTTGAATAGCGAAATAAGCTTTACCATAGCCATGATAAGGCGTATCGTTTAAAGCAATTTCATCTCCAATCGCAAAAATATTATCAACAGGATGAGTCATAATATCTTCATGGACTTTATCCATTAAACTTTCTTCGCTTCCCAGTTCATCTTTCTTTTTAGGTACTGTCAAACCCGCAATGGTTAAACCCTGAGTTGCTGTGAGGTACATTACGCCTGCTTGCGTACTATGCATATCAATTTCGCCTTGCAAATCGGCTTGCATAGTTTGGATGGTATTAAATGTCCGTTCTGTCCATAGCCCAAAAAAGCTTGCGGCAATGGTCAATACTGAGAGTAACCATAAGGTAGTTAAGAGGACAAAAGCTTTTTGAGGAAACATAAATCAATATTTTGTGAATATCCAGGCAATGTTGTATATAAGCATTGTAATTGTTTTGAGAGCAATTGTGTAATCTCTATGAGTTAATTAGAATAGGTCTACTTTCAAGCCCTTGCTCTCTTTAGAAATAATGAGTATTGCACTTTTTCTGGTTGACATCATTATTATAGTTAGCTTTACAATAATATTTGTATATAAAAATACTGAGTCTTAATGAAGGAGGGGTTAGAAATCACTTTGCGTAACACCTGTGATTAAGTCTTTACCTATAAATATTAAAAAAAGCGTAACTACCTACCTATAGCGATTAAGCAATAGTAGTAGGCAAGAATAAATTACGTAAAGAGGTGACCAACAGTCGTGCACTGCGGCTCCTTTGAAATCTTTAATTTTGGATATTTACCATGTTGTTTTACTCCACAACATGTTATCTGCCCTATTTGATGTTTGGTTACTTCTAGTTTTGGGTCTGGTATATCAAATACTTGTCTATTTTTTATCGTTTGATGTTTGTTTTTTTCGCTGAATTTACGTCCACAACATGTACATTTTTCTGGTAAATGCACTTTCACATGGTCTGGGTTGGATACTTGTTTTAAGGTTTTTCCTTTGTGGCCTACCTTCCCACCATGAGGATGTTTTACACTTTTTGGGATGGCTGGTTTAGTGGTTTTCTTATATCCATCGCTACTTGGTGGTTTATGGCTATTTCCACTATTCAACCCCAAACGACCACGCAACTTAGCTATTTCTGCTTTTAGTTGCTTGTTCTCTTCTAATAGTTCCAATATTAGGATTTTTAATGAGTCTATGTCGTTTGGTAAGTCTTTCATCTTTTTATTTTAACCGTTTTTTTGTTATCGTAGGTAGTTACAAAAAAGCAAACATAAATTTGTCATCTTTAGTGAGATAGTGCTCAACGATTCTTGTTTTTTTACATCAAGCACCAAATTATAACTTAACGCATATTCTGGGTTATTAATGAATGAGGTAAAATAGAAATTTATCCTCATGACAATGATTTACACAACCGTTTAGGAACTGTCACGAAATAACTTACTATATAACCACCCCCTAACCCCCTCCTTCTCAAGGAGGGGGAACTCCCCTCCTTATTAAGGAGGGGCTGGGGGTGGTTGATTATTTACAAAACGGGAAGTTATTTAATTCCCATTCCTTAATGATGCAACCTGTACGCACCAACATCCTAACTTGATAACAAAAATGAGGATAAACGATGGATGATACAATTGAATTTTTAGCCCTTAATTTAAAATTATTAGGGCGTCGTACCAAAAAAAATATATTGATTAGTACTGGCCGAAAAGATTATAAATTAAAAATGCTGAATGCTATTAAAGAATTACTTAAACTTGATGTTACCTTGTTTGCAACGCATGGTACGGCTGTTTTTCTTCGAGAACATGGCATTGAAACTCAAGAACTATACAAAATCGCAGGAAAAAAAGAGCCTAATATCCGTTCCTTTCTTCAAGCTGATCGTTTCGATCTTGTCATTAATATTTTAACGGGTGATCATGATTACGACGAAACTACTGATAGTAATTTAATTAGATGTGCTTGTATTGAACGTAGTATTCCTCTGATTACAGACGTAGATATTGGCATTAATACCATTAAAAACCTGGTCAAAAAAAGTGAACGCGGCGATTTAAAATACAAGTTAGATAATCCTAACCAACCCTGGAATATTCAAAATGAATTCATGCGACTGGTAAAACAAAATGGTGGATTTGCTTGCTACCACGCACATTTTGATAAAGCCTATTTGATCTCTATGGAAAATCTGAAATTGAGCCAGGTCGATATGCAAAAAAAGTGGAGCTTATATAAATATCTTAAAGAAAGTTATACCCACGAAGATTTGGTTGAACGTATGTCTCGAGCTGTTGAAATCATGATTCAACAGGGTGTAACCCATTGCCGCAGCTTTATTGATGCAGATAGTACTGTCAAACTTCAACCCATTGAAGCAGCGCTTGAAGTCAGAGAAAAATATAAAGACTTAATTTACCTTGAATTTGCAGTTCAACCATTGCAAGGTGTAATTGACAACGATTCTCGCCACTACTTTCAAAAAGCCTGTGAACTAGCAGATGTGATTGGCGGTTTACCTTCCAAAGATCGACCCACACCAGAAAAACATTTAGATTTTATTATGACCATCGCCAAAGACCTTGGCAAAGCAGTTGATGTCCATGTAGATCAGGAAAATAATCCTGACGAGGATGAAACTGAATTATTAGCAATTAAAACCATTGAGCATGGTTTGGAAGGTAAGGTAAGATGTGTACATTCCGTTTCTCTTGCGGCTAAACCTGTCAGTGAACAAGATAGAATTATTAAACGGATGCAAGAAGCAGGTTTAAGTGTTGTCATTTGCCCTTCAGCCGCTATTAGCATGAAACAGTTGGATCGTGTTGCTCCCTTACATAATTCCATAGCACCCGTGATTAAATTGGTTGAAAATGAAATTCCGATTTATTTAGGCGTAGATAATATCTACGACTTATTCATGCCGGTTTCTAACGGTGATATGTGGTTTGAAAGTCGTTTATTGATGGAAGCTTGTCGATTTTATGATATAGAAAAAGTAGCTGCAATAGCTTGTGATAAAGCTGGTTTTGAGACAGATCATCATTTTACTCGGCAGGTAATGCCCGAAAATCAGAAGGAAAAAACATGGAAAGTCTGTACCTGAAAAAAAATTAATGCACACTAATAATTTTTACGATATATCAAGACGCTTCCGTGGATACTTACCCGTCGTAGTGGATGTTGAAACGGCAGGATTTAACCCACAGCGCGATGCGTTATTAGAAATTGCTGCCGTTACCTTACAAATTAACGAGGCAGGACTTTGGCAACGAAAGAAAACCCACCATTGTCATGTATTGCCTTTTGAAGGGGCAAATTTGGAGCCAAGCGCATTGGAATTTACGGGGATTGATCCGTACCATCCTTTTCGCTATGCAGTTTCAGAATCTGATGCTTTAAAAAAAATTTTCAAACCGATTCGAGAAGACGTGAAGACAACACATTGCAGTCGCGCTATTTTGGTGGGTCACAATCCTTCATTTGATTTGAGCTTTATCAATGCAGCCGCCAAACGCACCAGTATGAAACGTAACCCTTTCCATCCTTTCAGTACGTTTGATACAGCAACTTTAGGCGGGTTGATTTATGGACAAACGGTTTTAGCAAAAGGCGTGATGGCTGCAGGGATTCAATGGGATCCAAAAGAGGCACACTCAGCAATTTATGATGCAGAACAGACAGCCGATTTATTTTGTAAAATTGTGAATGTTTGGCACCAAGCCAGCAGAAATAATCGATAAATCAGGATAAAAGAAGTTACCTATGACTCGCTTGCGTGACACAAACCGGGGATGAAATTCCTGAACATTGCATTTTGTTAATATAAACTTCCTCTCAGTGCTAGAAACACTTGGAGCTATTATCGCTAATACAAACAGATTGATAGGTCCCTTACTGATCACACCACTGATTATCTATATTTCAAAAGCTTCACATGTTTGCTTGACCAAATCACGAATACCCAATGTCACATCCCTTAACAGAGCTTTGTGACGATAAAGCTGTAGAAATTTTAACAATGGCTTTTTCCAACACTAAGTGAATATTACTTTTTTGAATAGAAGATAACATAAGTCTCAAAACAAAATTATAGTCACTGCCATTCAAAATTCGGTTTTTATTTTACTGAAAATCGTTGTCAATAAACGAATGTCCAATTTTCAGTAACCGAGAAATGACATGCCGTGACTATAAATAGATTTTAAGATGGGTAGAATGAAAAATCTTGTTGCCCATTACCTGCTTAAATCTTATTCAAATTTACTAACAATTACAAATTAAAACAGGCACTTTTCATAAACGCATCAGTTAATATCAAACGTGGCAACGACTGGCGTATGATCAGAAGGCTTTGGCAAACTGCGCGGTTGTTTATCAATAAAACTGCTTTGACAAGTAGATATAAGCGCTTTGTTAGCTAAAATTAAATCAATGCGGACACCAAGGTTACGTTTGAAGCTGTTGACACGATAATCCCACCAACTGAAACTTTTCTCTGTTTGTTCAAATAAACGAAAAGTATCCTGTAAACCTAAATTTTGTAGCGCTTGCAACGCAGCCCTTTCTTTAGGACTGACTAATATTTTGCCTGCCCAGCTTGGTGGATCGTAAACATCAGCATCTTGGGGGGCAATATTAAAATCACCTAACACAATCAATTGTGAATAAATCTTTAATTCTGCAATTAAAGTTTGTCGTAATTGCTCAAGCCAATTTAGTTTGTACGCATACTTTTCAGAATCGACCATAGCACCATTGGGTACATAAACATTCCAAATTCTCACCTCACCATAGGTGGCCGCTAAAATGCGTCTTTGTGGATCATCAAAATTAGAAAAGTCTGTTACCACATGGTTTACTGGTTGGCGAGTTAACAGTGCAACTCCATTATAGGTTTTTTGGCCTGCGTAAGCTGCATGGTAACCAGCTGCTTGAATATCTGCTAAGGGAAAATTTTGATCTTGAGTTTTGATTTCCTGTAGTGCAAGCACATCTGGCTGATGTTCATTTAACCAATCAATGACTTGTGGCAAACGTACTTTCAATGAATTAACATTCCAACTGGCAATTTTTAGCATAATATTAAATAATTTAGTGATTAAAAATCTAAGGTATTTTACGTGTTGGTATTATAAAGTGGTGCTACCTGGTTTATGCACCTTACGAGTTAGCATGAATTTCTGCTCAAAGTGCTCTTGCTATAAAAAATTACTTATGTTAGCTTTACTCACTGTAGAATATACACTGGTATACGAGGTATATATTCTTACACAAAACAGTAAACAACCTAACTTTTAGGAGTATTGATATGCTTACCGATATGCAATCCAACACTCAAGCTGAAACAGTTCCTTTTTTTGCTCGTTTCTTAGAAAGCCAAAAATCTGCAAAATCAACACAGGAACTCAATGCAGCCGCTCCTGTAACCTACAAATACCCTTCTGATGATGAAGACTATTAGTAGCGACGAAGTAAAAGCTTTAGCATGAAAGCTAGGTTCTGTTGGTATTTTATGATATAGCTTATTAAGCTATAAGGAGTTGTGTTAAATAGTAACAGAACCTAATAATGATTAGCGTGTTAGCCTTTAAAATACTCTACTTCTTAATATATTGCTATCAAACATTACTTACTTGGTTATTTTTCATCCCTCATTAAAACCTAAGATAAGTTTATGCATTTATCCCGCAACGTTATTTTATTAGTCACACATAGTGGTGATTTTTTCACCATTGATCGAGTAAGCGATGCTTTATCAAACAAAGGGGCTAATCCTTTTCGTCTGGATACCGATAAATTTCCATTAGACATTCAGTTTAGTTCACAGTTTTCTGGCCAAGGTCACAGTTATATTCTCCACTACGGTAGTGAATCTATCAGTTCGGAATCAGTGCGTGCTGTTTGGATGCGTCGTTTGTGGAAGCCTGATCTGGGACAGAGTTTATCTCCACAGTATCAAGAAGCTTGTATTCGTGAATCCAAAGCGACGTTATCAGGATTTTGGGATAGTTTGAGAAATGTCCGTTGGATAGATAATTTAGAACGTGTAGACTTTGCTCAAAATAAACAGCGTCAACTACGTGTTGCATCTGAAGTGGGCCTGACAATTCCTCGTACATTAATTACTAATAACCCAGAATCTGTACGCAAATTTTTCCAACAATTACAGGGAAAAATGGTTACGAAGCTTTTAACCGCACTCTCTTACAGTATGGAATATTCTTCTTTTTCCTTTTATACCAGTGCGGTTAAAGAAGAAGATTTGCAAATGGCTGACTCACTACGTTATTGTCCCATGGTATTTCAAGAAGAAATTCCTAAACAATTAGAATTACGAGTGGTATTTGTTCAAGGCAAAGTCTTTGTGGGTGCATTGGATGTATCTGCTTACACGGCATCTAAAACAGATTGGCGTAAACCAGATGTTGCAGTGGGCGCATGGCAACATCACGATTTACCAAGTGAACTTATCGAAAAAATTCAAACCTTTATGACTCAATTTGGGCTACTTTTTGGAGCCTTCGACTTTATTCTTACCCCTTCTGGAGAATATATTTTTTTAGAAGTGAATCCCGCAGGCGAATGGGGCATGTTGGAACGTGATCTCAATTTGCCAATTTCTGAAGCAATTGCAGAAGCTTTAATTGCTTAGTACTTTGCCAAAGTATAATGACTAGCACAATAACACCTAGTGCATAAGACGCATTCTACAAAGTAATATTGGCAGCATACTAGGTCCTCAACATTAGAAATAATTATAAAATAATATGACAGTACTCATTGTAACGTTTAGCCAAGATAATGAAAGTATTTCCTTGGTCACTCAAGCGATTGAAGCTAAAGGTGGCAACGCATTTCGTTTTGATACAGACCGATTTCCTACTGAAGTGTTACTGGATATTGGCCAAGGAAATGATGAGTGTGTCATCATCTCAGACGGTGACCAACAACTTAATTTAAATGATGTTTCTGCGGTGTGGTATCGGCGGGCGCGTTATGGTAAAAAAATTCCTGACACGATGGAACAACAACATAGAGAAGCTTCTATTAAGGAAACGCGAGTCACCATTAGAGGAATGCTTGCCAGCGTCCAAGGGTTCCATTTTGATAATATATTTGATGTCGAACGAGCTAATAATAAGCAATTGCAATTGCAAGTGGCACGGGAAGTGGGTTTAACTACACCACGCACATTAAGTACAAATAATCCTGAAGCAGTCAAGCAATTTGCTGATAAATGCAAAGCACAAGGTATCATTGCCAAAATGCTTTCTTCATTTGCAATTTATGGAGAGCAAGGTGAAGAACAAGTTGTTTTTACCAATCCTGTGACTGACGAAGATTTAGCAAATCTTGAGGGTTTACGCTTTTGTCCCACGACTTTTCAAGAAAAAATCCCCAAAGCATTAGAATTACGCACCACGATTGTTGGCCAGCAAATATTTACTGCTGCTGTCGATTCACAAAGTTTGAAACAGTCTACTTACGATTGGAGAAAGGAAGGAGCAGCTCTCGTCAAATCTTGGCAACCTTATGATTTACCAAAAGAGGTTGAAAGCAAATTGCTTCAATTAATGGCTTATTTTCATTTAAACTACGGTGCAATTGATATTATTGTCACACCCGACGGACGTTATGTCTTTCTTGAAATAAACCCCGTAGGTGAGTTTTTTTGGATGGAATTGTATTCCCCTTACTTTCCAATTTCACAAGCAATTGCAGAGATGCTACTTGTACAAAGCAAGAAATAGTTCTATCACATATTTTGGAGGGTGAGATGGCCCAACCTAATAAAAATCAACATTCTAATGTTGTTCACCTTTCTGGAATTGCGGTAGGCAGCGCCTTATTTGGCACACCCCTTGCTGTGGCGCTTGTTGCAAACTATGCGAGCGTTTCTCTAACAGGCCAAAATTTATTAACTAATCTGTTCAAAACACGTAAAAAAAACAAATTATCAAAAAGACAGGAACTATATCAAAAATATCAACAGAAAAAGACACTCTCAAAAAATAAAACAGTTGATGCTAACACTGAAAAAACTGAACCTCAATTTATAAAAAATGTTGAACTCTTCAAACTAATCTCATCGCTAGAAACATCGCAACAAAGGCATTTACGTTATAGAGCGATGGCTTATTCTTCTTTAACGACAACGACCACGCTTATTACCCACATTTCAATAGGACTAATTGCTGTGGCAGTCATTTCTGGTGGGCTACCAATACTCACACAGTGGGGAATCAAAAGTGTATTCGTACAAATAGGCGCTTTAAGTGGTGTGGCCTTAACCTCAATGGCAGGAGAGTCTTTTACCCGTTATCAAAGCACTCGACAATGGAAAAATTATGCGACAGAGATTGAACATGAATTACGTGTAAAAGCTTATGATCATGTCCAATGTTTGGATATGGTAGAATTGGAAAAACATAGCAGTGGGGAATTAGCTAATTTAATTCATTTTAACCCGGTAAAAGTCAGATTATTTTTAGAAATGATACCTCAACGTATCATTGACAGAACTTTAAATTTACTACTTGGTGCCTTATTTTTGTTATTCTTTATTCCCATTTCTCTAGCGCTGGCTTTAACAGCGTTACTTTTACCTTATTTTTTACTTCGGCATTTTCATCATAAAATTGCCTCTCAATACCAACAATCAAGTCAAGCTGAAGCCAATGTTAATAAACAATTACTCAATAGCCTGGGAGGGCTACCCACGATAAAAAGTTTTACGACAGAAGCACATGAAGTTAAGTGTTTAGCAGAGCAAAGCAACGCGATGCGCGAACAACACGCCAATGTCACCAAGTTAGTTTCTCAAAGTATTGAACTCAGCCAGTTTTCCCTTTTCCCTGGTTTACTTGCACCTGTTGCTATAGGGGGAATTTTTGTATTAACAGGACAACTTTCTTTAACCGTTTTCATACTTCAAAACGCCATTTTACCTAAAGTAATGCAAGTGATGATGCATTTAAGCAATGATTATCACTTTTATCGTAATGCTGACATTGCCTCTCAGGAATTGAATCAGCTCTTTAACCAACAATCCATTATTCATAATGGCACAATTCATCTGCAAACGACACCAAATCAAGATCAAATATCATTCCAAAACATCTCTTTTTCATACAACGTTAATGAAAGAGTATTGAATAACATAAACTTGCATATTGATCCAGGAGAAACTATTGCCTTTGTTGGACCTACAGGGGCAGGAAAAACCACGATCACAAAATTGCTACTCCGTTTTTATGATATTCAAGCAGGCCAAATTTTGTTAAACGGTTATAATTTGCGTGATTTAGATATTTTAAGTTTACGTCAAGCGATAGGCTTAGTTAGCCAAGAGGTTTATTTATTTCCTGGTACTATTTATGAAAATATTTGCTATGGCACACCCAATAGTTCTGACGAAGCTGTGATGGAAGCTGCGCGTATTGCCGAAGTGAGTTCATTTGTGAGCAAATTACCCAATGGATTTGAGACGATTGTGGGAGAACGGGGACAAAAGTTATCTGGTGGACAACGACAACGCATTGCGATTGCCAGAGCATTACTCAGAAATCCGCCTATTATGATCATGGATGAAGCAACGTCAGCTATAGATAATGAGACAGAAGCCGCTATTCAAAGAGCCATTGCTCGATTTTCTCAAGGACGGATTACCATTATTATTGCACATCGTCTTTCTACTGTTCGCCATGTTGATTGCATTTACGTCATGAAACAAGGTCAAATTATTGAACAGGGAACGCATGATAATTTGCTAAAAGAACAAGGTTATTATGAGCAATTATGGAAGTTGCAAACAGGAGAAAACCAATTAGAGTTAGTAATTCCTACATTAAACGATTGATACGTTTTGTGAATATACGGGTTTCTATAATGACCATACAGAAAATATACGTCATTGATGCATTTTGTCAATCATTAGATTGTAAAATTAATGAGGATACTATTTTGGTACATAACGAGTTAATCGATCTCAAATGACCTATATATTTCTTTTACAAAACCTTCCTTTGATACTAAGAGTGCTCTGTAATGGAAGTCCTCATACTTTAGTCCATGTTTACTATAAAAGTAAACAAACTCATCAATATGTGATGTAGAAAATTCATCTGACTGATAAGTTACATGGTATATATTATCTTTAAGTTCCAACTCTCTAACTTCATTTAAGCTCACTCCTCCATATTCAGAAATTGTAAGAGAAACACCCAAAAGTGCTATTACTTGCGATATATTCATTCCAACTCTCACTTTTAAAAAGTTGGATTCAGAGAACTCTGGTGCATATATTGTGTCATCAGGAAAAAAATACCATAAAATAGGATTCTCTTGCGGAAAATTATGATTATGATAAGCAAATAGCAGTACTATTATTATAAATAATATAATTGTTAGCCATAAAATATTTTTTAAACACATGATATACTCATAAAAAACTAATGTTATGATTTTATTTAAAGGTAAGCTGCCCACCAAAACGTTGAAATTAGATATAATTCGCAAATATCGTTGGACGAGACGAATGGTGAGCAAACAATAAAAACGTTTGTCCATCCTACCTGGCTCTAGTTTGGGAACGAGGATACAGGATTTCGAATTCCGAACTCCATCCAGCCAAAATAAAATCAATATATGAATTAGATGATAGTATCCAATTGAAGCCCATTCGTACTACAAGAAACAACAACTTTATCAATACCACGAAAACCGCGTGGTAACTTATAACCGCGCCGATTTCTATCTACTTTATAGAAATCAATATCGCGCTCTTTTAAAGTTAAATAACGTTTACCTGCATATAACGTAATCATGTCAGCCTGATTGAGTAAACTTAAACTGACGATAGATTCTTCACTTTTAGCAGGAATATTCAATAATTTAATGCCTTTTCCTTTGCTTAATAAAGGTAACTCACTGAGTAAAACAATGCTTAAGTAACCTTCACTCGTCACAACAATATAATAATTCTCTTTTAATTGAGAAACTAATACGGGAGGCAATATTTTAGCGTTTTTAGGTAAAGTTAAAATTACTTTACCTGCTTTGTTTTTTGTATATAAATCACCCAAGTTTGCGATAAAACCATAACCTGCATCTGAGGCTAATAAGTACTGAGTGTCTGGTTCGCCCAAAAGTATATACTCAAATAATGCGCCTGTTGGTGGTGTGAAACGTCCTGTCAGAGGTTCCCCTTGCCCACGCGCTGAAGGCAAGGTATGTGCGAGTGCAGAGTAACTTCTGCCCGTACTGTCAATAAATACGGCTTGTTGCTGACTTTTACCCAAAGAAGCTGCTGCAAAACCATCGCCTGCGCGGTAATTGATTGTTTGCGGATCAATATCATGTCCTTTGGCCGCCCGTACCCAGCCTTTGGTGGATAAAATTACGGTCACAGGTTCAGAAGGTGCCAATACAGTTTGATCCAGGGCTTGAGCTTGTTGGCGTGCAATCACAGGCGAACGACGTTTGTTACCATATCCTGTGACATCTGCTTTAATTTCTTTAATTAACAAATTTTTTAAGATTAACTCAGAATTTAAAATTTGTTGAATTTCTTCGCGTTCTTTATCTAATAAAATTTGTTCATCACGTAACTTAGCTTCTTCCAATTTAGCTAATTGCCGTAATTTAAGTTCAAGAATAGAATCTGCCTGAATTTCAGTTAAATTCAATTTTTTGATAAGAACGGTTTTTGGATGATCTTCATCACGAATAATCGCTATGACTGTATCTAAATGTAAATAGGCTACTAGCAATCCAGCAAGAATATGTAAACGTTTTTGTATTTTTTCCAAACGATAAATTAATCGTTTACGGATTGTCGTTAGACGATATTCTAGCCATTCTTGTAGTAAAATTTTTAAATTTTTAACCTGTGGTCGCCCATTTAGACCAATCATGTTCATGTTAACACGATAACTGCGCTCCAAATCGGTGGTGGCCAATAAATGCGGCATAATTTCTTCAATATTCACTTTTTTGGAACGCGGCACAATCACCAGTCGTACTGGGTTTTCATGATCAGATTCATCACGCACATCTTCAACCATCGGCAATTTTTTTGCTGTCATTTGGGCCGCAATTTGAGTAATGACTTTTGCTCCCGAGGTTTGATGGGGTAAAGCGGTAATAATAATATCGTCATCTTCTCGTTGATAACACGCACGCATCCGAATTGAACCGTTGCCCGTTTGGTACATTTTAATGATTTCGGCTTTAGGCGTGATAATTTCCGCATCCGTGGGATAATCTGGCGCAGGCAACAATTCGCAGAGTGATTCTATTGTGGACTCAGGATGCTTCAGTAATTGTATACACGCATTGGCAACTTCAATCAGGTTATGTGGTGGAATATCCGTTGCCATACCCACCGCAATCCCCGTCGACCCATTGAGTAAAATATGAGGTAACCGCGCGGGTAATAAAACAGGCTCTTCTAAGGTGCCATCAAAATTGTCCGTCCAATCCACGGTACCTTGAGATAATTCCACCAGTAAAATATTGGCAAAATTGGATAATCTTGATTCTGTGTACCGCATGGCAGCAAATGATTTGGGATCATCAATTGATCCCCAATTACCTTGGCCCTCAACTAAAGGGTAACGATAGGTAAAGGGTTGCGCCATGAGCACCATCGCTTCATAGCAGGCACTATCACCATGCGGGTGAAATTTACCCAACACATCCCCAACCGTTCGTGCAGATTTTTTGAATTTACTACCTGCTTTGAGACCTAATTCAGACATAGCATAAACAATGCGGCGCTGCACGGGCTTTAAACCATCAGCAATATGTGGCAAAGCACGATCTAAAATAACGTACATTGCATAGTTGAGATAAGCTTGTTCTGTAAAATTGTGTAAGGGTTGTTTTTCTATATCGTCAATGATCACTGGTCGTTATTCACCATAATTTGTGGGTAAAAAAGGAGATACTTTGAAGAGTAATGATTAAATCTATTAGAGGCTAGAAACAATTGCCGAGGGCATTTTTCTGTGGATTGTAGCAGTTATTATGGTAAAAAAGAAATTCCTAAGTAGAGCAGGGCAGGATAATTATAGGTCCATCTACATGGATTTTACCACTTCATCAATCCAGGAGAGATAACTTGGTAACCCTGCCACGATAGGTAATGCAATCAACTCTGGTACCTCGTAGGGATGTAGCGTAATAACCATTTTTTCAACTTCTGCATACAAATCTACACGCGTTTTAATTAGCAACAATATTTCACTTTCTTGCACAACTTTGCCTTGCCATTCGTAAATAGAATAAACTTGGGGTAAAATGTTGATACAAGCGGCCAAACGATTTTTAATTAAGGCTTCAGCAAGTTGTTGAGCAACTTCTTGATTGGGACAGGTGTTTAAAATAATTTGATAATCTGACATTTTTTACTATTAATTAAATTTAAACTATTTTAATGCTTAACTTATGGAGGTACAACCAAAATGAAATATTTAAAGTTTTTTTCGTTTATAACCTTAATTTTTACAATGGTTAATGTTTACGCAAACTTTGACCAATTTAATCCTACAATTTATTCGTGTAAACAGTTTTTAGAAGATATTGATAATAAATCTGATATGGCAGCCATCGCTGTTGTGTGGGCAAATGGTTACATCGCAGGCATACTGGGCGCTGAAAGTGCCCAGATCTTAAGTAATCGAAATTTAGAAAAAGATGTGGCTTCCATCAGTCAAATTTGTATTCATTCTGACCAGGCACCAAATACATTTTTAGAAGCTTTACAAATTGTATTAAAAAAATAATCGAAAGTTTGGTGTACAATGCTCAACAACGTATTTTGATGAAGGATTTCAAATGACTGCAAAATTGATTGATGGCAAAAGTATTGCGGCACAGGTCAAGCAAACTATTCAACAACAAGTGGTAAATTATACATCGCAAGGTTTACGTCCACCAGGATTAACCGTAGTATTAGTAGGATATAATTCTGCTTCTCAAGTTTATGTGCGTAATAAGCGTAAAGCTTGTGAACAGATAGGCATAAACTCAAAATCCTATGATTTACCCGCTGACACAACCCAGGCTGATTTACTGACACTTTTAGATCAATTAAATGAAGATCAAGAAATTGATGGAATTTTAGTGCAACTCCCTTTACCTGCACATATTGATCCTGAAACCGTGATTGAACGTATTATTCCCACAAAAGATGTCGATGGATTTCATCCTTACAATGTAGGCAGGTTAGCACTCCGTATGCCATTACTGCGTTCCTGTACACCTAAAGGAATTATGACCTTATTATCAAGTATTAACGTCGATTTGATGGGGTTGGATGCAGTGATGATCGGTCAATCTAATATTGTGGGACGGCCGATGTTGCTTGAATTACTTGCAGCCCGTTGTACTGTCACCATTTGTCACAGTCGCACTAAAGATTTGGCTGATAAAGTCAGAAATGCTGATATTGTCGTTGTTGCCATTGGTCAAGCCAAATTTGTTCCAGGTGATTGGATTAAGCCTGGCGCAATCGTCATTGATGTGGGTATGAATCGCTTGGAAAACGGTAAATTGGTTGGTGATGTTGATTTTGAAACAGCAAGTCAACAAGCAAGCTGGATTACGCCAGTCCCTGGTGGTGTAGGACCAATGACAGTGGCCAGTTTGTTAGAAAATACTTTGATCAGTTATCAATCCTCTGTGGTGATACCTAAATAGAGAGAGTGTTAAATGCTATGGAAAAAGTACTTAAAATAGTTTCTTGAAAAAATCAACCTTCAGATTACAAATATTGGATTTCCCAACCTATTGTAGACAGGCTAGATGCAATAGAAATATACGGCAACAATATCTGGAGTTTAACAAACATGTGGAGCCAAGACTTCAAAGAGTTATTAAACCAACATGAGGTTGAATACCTTATTGTCGGAGGTTATGCTCTAGGTATATATGGCTATCCAAGATATACAGGAGATTTTGATGTATAGATAAATCCTATACCGGATAACGCCCATAAAGTTGCTGGCAACAAAATTGGGATATTAAAAGCAATTCGTATTCAAGGTGATTGGAATCTAACACAATTACAAGCCAGAGAAAAGTTAATGGAAGCGTTTGCTTCTAAAACATTCACTACAATTTTAGCAAAGCATGGGATTGATAGACCTTAAAAGTCATATACGAAGAAAGTTAAAAAATATCCAAGAAATAATAAACGCTCTTCCCAAATGTTAGCTAATTTTTGTATTGATTTTAAATACTAAAATAATTTTGATTTTGCCTAGTATTACGATTAGAATTTGCTTTGATATAATAAGACTTATTCATAAAAATGGACTCTCCAGAGTCCAAAGTGACCAATAAAATCCCTACACTGGAGAGTAGGAAAATCGGAGAAAATTAAATGAAGTTGCTGTCTTTTAAACATTTTGTAGGCTTATTACTTATTTCTTTTCTGTTAACAAGCTGCGGTGGCGTTGCAATTCGTGATACAGCCACTGCTGAAAATAAAATTAAAGATTCAACCACAGTATTTGGTGATTTAACTGAAAGTGTGCCAGCCGACTTATTAGGCAATGCAACAGCTGTGTTGGCAATTCCTAATGTCAAAAAACTTGCTTTATTCGGTTTAGGTGGAGAAGCAGGTGTGGGTATCTTGTCCAGAAGAAATGCAGGAAATGACTGGAGTAACCCAGTTTTTGTAAATATTTCTAGCGCTTCAGCTGGGCTACAATTAGGTATCCAATCCACAGATTTAGTCTTATTAGTCATGGATTATGGTAGCCTTGACGATATTTTATCCGGTAAATTCACATTAGGCGCTGAAGGTGGTGTTGCCGCTGGCCCAGTCGGTGCTGATGCTCAAATTGATTCCAATGCTAAAATTTACACCTATTCCCGTAATTCAGGGCTTTATGCCGGTATTGCTTTGGAAGGCTTAGTTCTCTCTGTCAGTGATGCTGCTAACTCAACTTTTTATGGTAGAGAAGTTGATGCTGAAGAAGTGTTACGCGGAGATGTAAATATTTCTTCAAATGCTGCCCAAGACTTCCGAGACACCTTAAGTCGTGTCATGCGATAAAAGTAAAGTAGAAAGTAAGGTAGATAGGATACAAAATTTACCTTAAAATGTAGTTAACGGCTAACAAGTCAAAGTAGTAAAAGCCCCTATTTCATTAGGAAATAGGGGCTTCTTTTTTATGGCAACGCCTGTTACAATCTAATGACTACAATAACTTTTCTCAAGGTTCTTTCTATCGGATGGTAGGCTTTCTATTTCCTATTCATACAACCTACTATAGTTACCCTATTTTTTCCTTTCATTATTCAAATTTAAAATCAAAGGTCTCCTATGCAAACTTTTATGGAACGTATAAAAAGTCATGTATTACTCTGTGACGGTGGTACAGGCACATTAATTCAAGATGAAGAATGGGATGTAGAAAAAGACTTTTTGGGACTAGAAAACTGTTCAGAAATTTTATGTGAGACACGTCCAGATTTTGTTAAAAGTATGCATCGTACCTACTTTGAAGCGGGTGCGGATTGCGTCGAAACAAACAGTTTTGGCTCAAATAAGGTTGTTTTTGCAGAATTTGATTTAGTTGAGAAAACTTACCAATTAAATAAATTAGCCGCAGAATTGGCCAAAGAAGTTGCAGATGAACTGAGTACAGAAGGCTGGCCACGCTACGTTATTGGTTCTATTGGGCCTGGCACGAAATTACCGAGTTTAGGCCATCTTGGTTATGACGAACTGGTTGACTCTTACGCAGAGCAAGCGCGTGGTTTAATTGATGGCAAAGTTGATGTTTTGTTGCTAGAAACCAACCAAGACTTATTAACCATGAAAACAGCCATCCAAGGTTGTCGCATTGCCATGCAAGAACGGAATGTCAAAGTGCCCATTATGGCACAAATCACTGTTGAAACTACTGGTACCATGCTGGTGGGCTCTGACATTGCTTGTGCAGTCACCACATTGGCGGCAATGGATGTAGATTTTATCGGGATGAACTGTGCAACGGGTCCCACTGAAATGGCTGAGCATGTCAAATATTTGGGAGAAAACTGGCCTCATTTAATTTCTATCATGCCTAATGCAGGCATGCCTATGCTAGTGGATGGCAAAACTGAATATCCTTTATTTCCTCAAGAATTAGCGGATTGGCATCGGCGTTTCATTGAAGAAGATGGTATTAATCTGGTGGGAGGCTGTTGTGGCACAACGCCAGGGCATATTAAAGCCGTGCGGGCAATGCTAGATGCCAGAGAAAATCCAGCCCCCAAACCTCGCAATGTCAAATTAACGCCTGCCGTTAGCTCACTTTACAGTTCCGTCGACTTACGTCAGGAAAACAGTGTCTTTGCCATTGGTGAACGTTCCAATGCCAATGGTTCCAAAAAATTCCGTGAATTACTGGCCACTGAAGACTGGGATGCTTTAGTGGGTATTGGTCGCGAACAAGTCAAAGAAAGTTCCCATGCCTTAGATGTCTGTGTCGCTTACGTGGGACGTCCTGAAGCTAGTGATATAAGTGAAGTGTTGACCCGTTATCGTGGCCAAGTTAGTGTCCCATTAGTGGTAGATTCTACAGAAACGCCTGTGATCGAAACCGCTTTGAAATTATTAGCTGGTAAAAGCATTATTAACTCCATCAACTTTGAAGACGGTGAAGAAAAAGCGGCTCATATTCTCAAGCTTGCAAAACAATTTGGTTGTGCCGTGATCGCGCTCACGATTGACGAAGATGGCATGGCCAAAGAGATTGACAAAAAACTAGACATTGCCAAACGTCTGTACGATTTTGCAGTCAACAAACACGGTTTACCTGCACATGATTTAATCTTCGATCCCTTAACCTTTACCATTGCAACAGGGATGGAAGAAGATCGGCTCCACGGTGTCAATACGCTAGATGCCATAGAACGTATTGCCAAAGAATTGCCTGAATGTCAAATTGTGTTGGGTTTATCCAATATTTCCTTCGGCTTGAAAGCAGCCGCGCGGCATACGCTTAACTCCGTATTTTTACATCATGCGCAACAACGTGGTATGACAGGCGCAATTATTCACGTTTCCAAAATCAAACCTCTGCACAAAATTGATCCCATCCATCGTGAAGCCTCAGAAGACTTGATTTTCAACATTTCCCGTGATGGTAGAGACCCATTATTGTACTTTGTGGATTTATTCAAAAATGTCAAGCTCACAGATGAAGTGGTTAAAAAACCAGAAACCATTGAAGAAGCCCTCAAACAACGCATTATTGATGGTGACAAACAAGGCTTACATGATGATTTAGCCAAAACCATGGAAAAATACACGCCACTAGAGATTATCAACACATTATTGCTAGAAGGCATGAAAGTAGTGGGTGAGCTGTTCGGCTCTGGTGAAATGCAGCTTCCCTTTGTCTTACAGTCGGCTGAAACTATGAAAGCCGCCGTGGCTTATCTTGAACAATTTATGGAAAAAATTGAAGGGCAAGAAAAAGGAATTATGGTACTGGCTACAGTCAAAGGTGATGTACATGACATTGGTAAAAATCTGGTAGACATCATTTTAACCAATAATGGTTACAAAGTCGTCAATATTGGCATTAAACAACCCTTACCTAATATTTTGGAAGCTGCGAAAGAACATAAAGCAGACGCCATTGGTATGTCTGGTTTACTGGTTAAATCCACTGTCATTATGAAAGATAATCTTGAAGAAATGCAACGCTTGGGGATGAACACGCCGGTCATTTTAGGCGGTGCAGCATTGACCCGCCGTTATGTTGAGAAAGACTGCCATGAAATCTATCCTGCAGTACATTATGCCAAAGATGCATTTTCTGGTTTGAAGTTAATGAATGAGATTATGAGTACTTGATTAACATTTCTAAATATTCCTATTCCCAGCCTTGATCCAAACATTTTTGCAAGTCTTTGAATTTGTTTAAAACGTTAGAGTGCAGATTACAAATCTGCACCCGCGAGTAATACTTCTGATAATCAATTAATTTTACTTTGACCCCAATTATGTAAATAATGAAGCTAAACTGGCATCGCCTTTTAGGGCTGGCACTGACTGACTACTTTACTAATACCTGTTACAAAGTAGAGATGGAAGTTGATTTGTCCCTTCAACAACAGTTTTTGGATATCGTTATCATCAAACAAACCAAAGGAAAACCTCCTGAGGAATTACCTGACGGGTTTGAAAACTTATCCACTTATAATTTATTAACGTATAAATCTTTGAGGGAACCTTTAGATAGTTGGGCAATGAGTGAGTTGTTGGGACATTTTGTTAACTATCGTAAACAAATTAGCCCAGATAACAATAAGTTATTGCCTTTGGAACACTTTAACTTATATGCAGTCAGTACCCGTTATCCTCGTAAATTGGAAGAAGAAATCACCTTAAAAAAACAACAAGATGGCTTATACTTAACGCAATGGGGCGCATTTACCATTGAAGTATTGGTCTTAACTGAAATGCCTATTGAAAAACAAAATGCTTTATGGCAACTTTTCAGTGGAGACAGAGACAAAGTGTTTTTTGGTAAGGAGCATTTTGCCTGGCATGAAGAACAAACAAGTTCGGTCATTGACCAATTATTTGAACGTTATCAAGTGGAGGGAATATTTATGCCTTATACAATGGCTGATTTTCAAAGAGAATACAAGCAAGAGTTATTGCAGTCCTTAACGCCTGAAGAAATCTTTCGTCAGTTCAAACCAGAAGAGCGTCTGAAGGGATTAACGCCAGAAGAGCGTTTGCAGGGGCTTGGACCAGAAGAGCGTTTGCAGGGGCTTGGGCCTGAAGAGCGTTTGCAGGGGCTTGAGCCAGAAGAGCGTTTGCAGGGGCTTGGGCCAGAAGAGCGTTTGCAGGGATTAACGCCTGAAGAAATTGAAGCGTATTTAGAGAAGTTAAAAAAATCTGGGTCAGAGGCGAATAATGGAGTGAAGCATTAGTTTATTACACGCAGTGTAACAAAAATAAAAAAAGTAGCCGTTGTGACGTGCAGTGTAACAGCTAATGGGTGTAACCTATGTAGAAAATTTTATCAGGAGTAAGCATTTTCAGATTTCTTAGCTCATGAGCTAGAAAAGGGGAATGTCCAAAGACTTTGACGAGACGACAGGACATTCCATTTTGACAGTTGACACTCATAAAGGAGATTATTATGTCAATATTCAATTATATCAAGAAATGTACCAATGTGGTACGACAAAGAGAAGATTTTTCCTCCGGTTGTTCAAGTGAATTTAGGCTTGGGCGATTTCTACTTGCATGGCTATTGATTGGTTTATTTTCTAGTTTAGCTTATGCTGTCCCTAATACAACCAATTACCAAGGTTACTTGGAAAATTCCGAAACTGAACCGTTAAATGCGACTGTCAATATGACTTTTGCTTTGTACGATGCTGTGGAAGGTGGTAACGTACTTTGGACTGAGGCACATCAAGGTGTGGTGGTGACTAATGGTGTGTTTAGTTTGATTCTTGGTAGTGGTACGCCATTTAATGATGAAAGTTTAGCGGGTGAGCGTTATTTAGGAATTGCTGTTGGGGGTGATCCTGAAATGACACCACGTCAGAAGTTGACCAGTGCTTTTTTTGCGATGCGAGCAGGCGTTGCTGAGACTGTGAGTGCAGAGGCAATTAATTCAGAAAGTATTGCTGCGGGTGCGGTGACTGCTGAGAAAATAGCTGCTGCTAGTGTTACGGCTGATAAGATTGCTGATGGTGTGACTATTACTGATGCGGAGCGGGTGAAGTTGGAGGGTTTGGGAACTGGTGGGGTTGGTAGTAATCCAACTTTTGATAATGTTGTTGTTGAGGAGCAGTTGAATGTTAAGAAGCGGATTAAAGTTGGGGAAAATTCGCTTTATTTGGATGGTTCTGGTGGTACTACCGCGCCAGCTAATCATATTTATGCTTCAGGTGGCGCTCCTTTGTTATTACAAGCTGCACCTAGTAGTGGGGGAGATGGAAATGTTGGTATTGGTACAACAACTCCAGAATATGGTCTTGACATTGGTATAGGAATGGAAGTAACAAAAAGTGGTGGAGCATCTTCTAAGGCGCAGAGCCTTCGTGTAGGTGCTGGACATATTATCACTAACCATAAAAATGGTGCTTTGGTACTAAATTCAGGACCTGATGGCACAGGTGAAGGTTATTCTGGTATTTGGTTTAGAAAAGCTAATGTTAGAGGAGATATTGCCAGTTCTACTAACCTTGCAAGAATTACTTCTGACGGTAATGTTGGTATAGGTATAGATGATCCAAAAGCTAAGTTGGATGTTGAGGGTGTTCTCAAAATGTCTCCAATACTAGAATCTGAAGTTAAATTTCTTATGAATAAATTTGGTAAAGGAATCTGGGCATTTTACAATGAAACTGCAAATGAAGGTGAAATATCTTCTGTAAATTTATTTTACCCTAGAAGTTATTCTCCATTAATTATTAATGGTAAAGATGTCATTATTAATCAACAACTACCACCGGGTAATCTTCAACCCGGTAATGTTGGAATCGGTGTTACAGTAGTTGATCCTAAATATAAACTGCAAGTTGGAGGAAAAACAAGAATAAACGAACAGTTTGTAGTTAGAGGAGCTGTTAAAAGTGACTTAACTGATTTTGTTAATGAAGCTGCAAACGTACCTACTGGTAGTACATTATTGTGGTTAAAATACGTTAACGCTAATCAACCTGATAATCCGATGTTAATCCAAGCTTCTGGTCATGGTGATTGGACTGTTGCTGATAGATTTGTTGTAAGAACTAATGGTGAAGTTGGCATTGGTACAAGAAATATGGATGCTGGGGTGGCATTACAAATTATCCACAAAAATGAAGATGCTAACGGTAAAAATTTGGTATTAGGCCCGACTCATTCATCTAATTTGAGATTAGGATACCATTCCAATTATAGCTGGATTCAATCACATGGTAGTAAGCCATTGGCAATCAATCCTATTGGAAATAACGTTGGAATTGGTACAACAACTCCAAGCTGTAAACTTGACGTTCGTAGTGGAAATATTTGTCAAAATGGTATTCCTATAAAAAGTTTTTTTTCTGATAAACGATGGAAAAAAGACATCGAACCACTAGAAAATAGTTTAGAAAAAGTTTCCAGTTTACAAGGGGTAAATTATAAATGGGATATTGAAAAATATCCTGAAATGGGATTTGATGATAAACCTCAAATTGGCTTGATTGCTCAAGAAGTTGAACAAGTAATTCCAGAACTAGTGATGACTAACAATGAAGGTTACAAGGGTGTTTCGTATGGAAACATGACAGCCGTCTTAGTAGAAGCCGTCAAAGAACTCAAATCCCAAAACGACGCACTCAAAACCATCGTTTGCAAAGATCATCCAGAGGAAGCGATTTGTCAATAAACTGTCTGAATCAGAATTTACGGAATTTTAGAATTTTCAGAATTAAAAAATATTTGAAACGATGTCGTTATTCTGGAAATTCTATAATTCTGTGAGTTTTGATTCAAATTAGACAAATTATATTTCTACCCAATTTTCTAGTTTTAAACCAGAAATACGAGAAAAATGACGTTGATTATTCGTTACTAAAATAGCATCTAAACGAAGTGCATGAGCAGCAATTAGCATATCCATGTTACCAATCGGTAAACCTTTGCATTCTAAATCAGCACGTAAAATTGCATAATGTTGAGCTGTTTCCGCATCCCATGCAAAAACGCTTAATTTTAAATTAGTAATGAAAAAATCAATGTCATGTTGAGTAAAACTACTCGAATTAAGGCGTTCAACACCATAACGCAATTCTGCTAAAGTCATGGAAGAAATACCAATCAGCGACCCTTCCATCCTTTGCAAATGTTGTAACACCGACAAAGGATGGCGTTTCATTATGTAACTGCTAATATCTGTGTCAAGTAATATAAGGCATGATCACAAAATTCGTTGCTGAGGAAGTTCATCAACGATATCTTCCATAAACTCTTCAGGCGCTTTACGGGCAGTTGCGAAATAATTTTTCCAACGTTTACTTAAGTCATTTGAATTTTCAAGTGTTTGCTCAGATTGAACAGTTGCTAAACTATTTTTCGCAGCAGTTAGCAGAAATTGATTAACCGAAATATGATTTTTTTCAGCAGCTTGTTGGATTATAGTCAATAAGCTACCAGAAATTTGTAGCACAGATTTACTCATTATTATAACCTCATTAAGGTAAGGAGATATTATGTCATTTACTGATTGTAATAAAATCTTAGTATCCAATTAATCCTAATTCTTCATAATATTACAAAGGTTTTTTTTCATGCAAACATTATTACAACTACCTGATAAATTAATTGAAGAAACCAGTCATTATATTTCACTGGAAAATCAATCAGAAGCATTAATACAAATTATTCAGAAATGGATGAGATACAAAAAAATCTAAGAATTCAAACAATTTATGAGTTAAATTGTGACTATTAGTTAGAATTTAATAAAGTATATTCAATTATTACCTATTTATACCGAATCTTGTCTACGAGGTGGGACAAGGTGGAACGTTCTAAGTTGGACTTTGGCGAGAACGATTAGAACGTTCCTTATGACACCTCAACATCAACTTAAGAGGATATTAACTTATGTCATGTAATAAGTTTAACATGGTATCGCTTCTGTTACTTATACTGACATCCTTCAACATGGTTTCTGCGCATGAACAACGCAGCAATAGTTATACCATGCCCAAGGATGTGTTAAGTAACGGCGGGGATAAGAGCAGTTCTTCTGGCTATCAAATGGTTGCGACAGTAGGGCAATATGCCACGCAAAAAGTGGCGGCTAATGGAAGTACGTTATATTCGGGGTTTTATTCGCCGAGAACGCGATCTTCTAAATCGACGAAAGCTTGTGGTGGAATTACCGAAGGTTTAGTCGCTTGTTATCCCTTTGACGGTAATGCTAATGATGCCAGTGGGAATGGAAATGATGGGACAGAACATGGTGGTTTTAGTTATGTTACTGGAAAAATAGGACAAGCTGCCCAGTTCGATGGAATTAATGACTATGTTGAAGTTCCTAGTGGCAACAACTTAAATCCTGCTCAAATAACCGTATCCGCATGGATTAAAATTTCTGACGTTTCACAAGTAACAGCACCGCATAACCATCACATTGTTTTCTACATGACACGGCAATATGAACTTGCTGTTTTTGGTTCTTCATACCCAAATAATCAGTGGAGTGATGGCATACAACCAAATGAGCTTAGTTTTGCGCTTAATCCTCATTGGTATTGGTATTCAACTGACTATTTTCCTCAAAAGCACCAATTTGAACACGTTACGTTAACGTTTGATGAAAAAATGGTGGGTACGCTCTACATCAATGGGGAATATGTACATGAAACTCAGTATTCAAATCCCATGAGTCCAAATCCAAATTGCTTAATGATCGGTGCAAGAACTTGTCCTCCTTCTAAAGCACAAGCATTTTTCAACGGTTTAATAGATGATCTTCGTATTTACAATCGTGTTCTCTCCAAGTCTGAAATCAAACAACTTTATAACCCAACTTGTGGTGGAGTCACCGAAGGCCTAGTTGCTTGTTATCCCTTTGATGGGAATGCCAATGATTACAGTGGAAATGGGAATCATGGAATTTTACAAAGTGGCGTAAGTTTTGTGGAAGGTAAAATCCGTGAAGCTGCCTCGTTTGATGGTGGGAACAATGCATACATTAGAATTCCTCATACTGATACCCAAAAATTTGATGATCAATTTAGTATGGCTGGTTGGGTATTATCAAATGGTAAAGGTGGAGTCATTTTCAATAAATACACTTGGGCTGCTGCTGGTGGCGGTGGTAAAGGTTTTGGTGTATCTGGAAGTGATGAGCTTTCACTGGCGTCTTCAGGTTCCGCAGTATCAGGGTATGCACGTTTTAATACGTCATATGGTGGTGAAGAAAACAATTGGCCAGTGTCTCAAATTTCACCCGGACAGTTCCACTATTTCACTGTGACTTATAACAACAGTCAGATAAAATTGTATATTAATGCAGAGTTGAAATCGGAAAAAAACATTCCATTTGCGAAAACGCTGGACAATTCTTACGACATGCTTATTGGAGCATTTTTTACCAACAACGGTAAAAGAATATATCCAGGAAGTTTTTTCAATGGATTACTTGATGAGCTTCGAGTTTACAATCGTGCCTTATCCGAATCAGAAATCAAACAGCTCTACAACAGCAAAGAAGAGCCCTGCAAACCAGAACTTTCTGTTGAACCACTCTACAAAGTCCTCAATTGGGGACAACGCAATACCACCTTTGAACTAGAAAACAAAACGGACTGCGCAATGGAGTGGAACATCAAAACCAACCTATTGTCTATTTCCCCAAACAGTGGAAAAAATTCGCAAACACTTGAAGCCACGATGACGCCTTCATTCTGGTTTAAAGTGGGCACATTTATGACCACGGCATCTGACGCCGTAGAAAGTCCAGCCAACAACATCCTTGTCCAACCTGGTCTTTGGTGGTGGTGGCAATTCTGGACGATGCAAGAACAGTCCGGCACGCTTCATCCAGACGAGCACGCTTCACATTTTATTCCGATTGACCTTATCATGCGTGGCCCTATGATTTTCAGAGTCACTTGGCCAGGAAGCGATTTGGATTTAAAAATCACCACACCCTCTGGCAAGGTGTTAACCAAAGACAGCCCAGAAGTGCTCAATGTCTACGAAGGTGATACAGAAGAGCATTGGGTAGTTGACAGTAAGGAAACGGGAAATTGGCAAGTGGATGTGATTGCCATTGAAGTCGATCCTGAAGGCGAACCTTATAAACTCAGTGTGATTGGTAACAAACGCAATGAACCACCGACTGAAGATACTGATGGTGACGGCTTGCCAGATGAATGGGAAACCTACTTCCTGGGCGATTTAACCCAAGACGGCACCGATGATTCTGACAAAGACGGTGTGTCTAATTTGCGAGAATATCAAGAAAACCTCAATCCTACCAGCGAAGATACCGATGGTGATGGTAAATTGGATGGACAAGAAATAGAGAATTACACTACTTTGGGCACCCTCAAAGACAAAACCGGTAATCCAATTGCTGGTGCTACCATTGAAATTGATGGTCAAACGACAATCACAGATGCGGCGGGCAATTGGGAAATTCCAAATCTTAGCGAAGGTGAATATACGTTGAATGCCAGTAAAGAGGGTTTTGCATTTTTGCCACAAACCATTGAACTGGGCAATCAGAAGTATTTGCAATCCGTGGAGTTAAAACCTTTGTCTGAACTCGGATTATGGGTCAAACCTGCCACACGTCAACCTTTGAAACAAGGTCAAAACCAACGTTATACGGCAACCGTGGTTAATGGTGGGGAAAATACCGCAACCGGTGTGACTTTGTCAGAAACCTTGCCAGAAGGCAGTACGCTGGTGAGTTTAACGACTGTGGATGGTGGTGACTGTGATGCGCAAACGTTGACCTGTCAATTGCCTGATTTATCTACAGGTCAAAGTGCACGAGTCACTATTGAAATTACAGACTTGCCACCTAATAGCTTACGCAATATGGTCACGGTGTCGAGCAATGAGTATCCAGAGGATGTGAAAAAGACTTGGAATCATGTTGATCCTTATTTATCTGTACAAATCAGTGATCAACCTGATCCTGTGTTGTTGAAAGGCAAATTGCATTATGAATTGGCTGTGGACTTGAACGAGTACGCATCCAACGGTAAAGCAACGGGGATTGAATTGACCAGCCGTTTACCTCAAGGTACTCAACTTGATAATGTGTCTACTGATGATGGACAGTGTGTGCATGAAGCCGGTGTGATTATTTGTGCGATGGATGATTTAAGCATTGCTAATGCCGCAGATAAAAGCCATGCGACTGTCAATGTTGATGTGATTTTACAAGATGCGGGTTTGCTGGTGTTAAATCACGAAGCGACGGTAAAAGCCAATGGCTATCCCAGTGATATGCATCGTGAAAAGACCAAAGTCTTTGTCGGTGATACCCAGGTGGATATGGTGTTAGTGCTAGATACAACCCACAGTATGCATGAGGAAATCAATGGTGTCATTAAAGCCTTGAAAGCGTTTATCAAGGAAAAAATGACGAATAATCCCATGCAAGTAGCATTGATTGAGTTCAAGGACGATGTGCTTCTGAGAGCTTTCAGCAGCGATATGGAAACCTTGTTACAAGCGGTTGAGAAACTTGAAGTTTCTGGCGGGGGTACCTGTCCTGAAGCGTCAGTCGAAGCGTTGAATCTCGCGGTTGATCATTTGAAAGACAGCGGGGTGATTTTCTTCAGTACTGATGCCTCACCGTATGAAGAAGCCAATATTGATACCTTGTATGAACGGATTCAAGACAAGAAAATTCAAGTCACGGCGGTGATTTCGGGGGATTGTTCCGAGGGTGAAACATCTTGGAATGATATTCAGTAGGACGTAGCTAATGGAGTGCAGGTTGTTTTGCAAGATAAATCTTGCACTCCTTCAAAGACAAACCTGGCAGGTTTTGAAAACCTGCCAGGTCTTTTTTTTGGTTTTATTTAGTTCTCGTTCCTAATGGAGTGCAAAACTTGTTTTGCAAGATAACGTACACTCCTTCTTGGTAGATGTTAAAAACAAACCTGACTGGTTTTGAAAACCAGCCGGTCTTGTTTCTGGTTTTATTTAGTTACAGTTAATCGCTTCATTCATTTGAAAAATAACAGTAAATTAGTCAACCACCCCATAGGGGTAGGAAGTATGACCTCCCCTCTCTGTGAACCGAATTAATTTTACTCTGACCCCAATTATACACAAAACGCTGAAAATGTATTATAGTCTCGGCAATTCAAAATTCGGTTTTTATTTTACCTAAAATTGTTACCAACAGTGGAATGTTGAGTTTTCAATAACCGAAACATGACACGCCATGACTATACAAACTTGTTCTTGCTTAAAGCCATCAATTTTGAATATTAAAAATCTAAAAGTTTAGTTCTCAAGACAAGGCTTTCAATTTCTACTTCTACATAATAGAGTTGTATCACGGAATTTAAGATGGTATTTTGCGAAAAGGAGGATATAAGAAAGAACAAGTTTTGTAAACTTAGGAGAACGAGTATGAAAA
>JADGDF010000177.1 GCA_016745055.1 Thiotrichaceae bacterium
GTTTCCGCCATCAATTTGATTCACTTATCGAAACAATAGATTTTATTTTTCAAAATAAAGTTATTCTTAATGGTATGAATTAATAGGAATATTACTATACAACATGATTCAATGCAAACTGTTTCCAATGACTCACAATCTATTTCGTCCGAAAAGTGAAACATTTAAACAATGACAGCTCAAAGTTAAGAAGGTCAATCCCAAGCCATGACAAACTCTTTTATACGCATCTGTTCCTTCAATAAATTCATATCATGTATAATAATCAACTAATTAATGACTAAAATAGTAGAATTGACACTTTTAAATTCTATGAGGTTAATATGGAAAATTGGACAGCAATTATTGGTGTAAATGAAGGAACATCGCCTTATACTGAAACTGATATCAATGATTTATTACAAGTAGAACAAACTGCATTATCACATGGTGATACTTTTACGGGTAGACCAGGCACGACGATCCATATTAATGAGCATACAGTTTTAAAAATTCGTAATGAACTTCGCTTTAACGAAGATTCAGCAAAAAAATGGACAGAACACGCTTTAAAACAAGAACAAGCCCGTCAAATTTATCATCCTCAAAAAACCTGGTTTATCACTACACACGCAGTTTCTGATACTGGATTTGTCACGGTGGGTAATATTTGCCCACGTTTGAAACCTTTGCATGAATTATTAGCAAATGAAGCAATACCAACATCCCAACGTTTAGATTTTTTAGAACAGTTATTTAACATTTATTTTTATGCGGTTAAACACTTAGATATCCGTCTGGATGAAGGATTATCCAATTTTGGTGCAACAACAGAAGGTAAAGTCT
Organism: Thiotrichaceae bacterium; assembly: GCA_016745055.1. Lineage (GTDB taxonomy): Bacteria > Pseudomonadota > Gammaproteobacteria > Beggiatoales > Beggiatoaceae > JADGDF01. The sequence continues at coordinate 826 of JADGDF010000177.1, forward strand.
ATTACTTAGATGATGATGTATATACTTGGGATCGTTTCATCTCTTGTGGCCATATGTTAGGGGTTTATTTTCGATCTTCGCCTTGGTTAGATGTTGATATAGCTGCAATGTTAGGTAAAATTATTCGCAAACTCATTGTGGAATATTTTGATGATACTCAATATTTAATGGTACTCACTGAGCAGCTTAGAGATGTTTTCATGCCTGCAAATTTTCAGCCTCAATTGGAAAGTTTTATTCAAAACGTCCAAATGCAAAAACAAACTGCGGCCATGGATTCAGCAAAAAACCATATTTTTCAAGCCCGTTATTTAGCTATTCTTGGAGATGTTCACGCCAATTTACCTGCAGTAGACGTGGTTCTAAATTTTTTGAAACTTCACGATGTAAAACAAGGAATTATTGTTGGCGATATTGTTGGTTATGGCCCTCATCCAAGCCAATGTATTGAAAGAATTCAAGCGACCAATTTTCTTACAATAAAAGGAAATCATGATCATGGGTTAGCGACAGGCAATTTTTACAAAGGTTTTTCAAATAATGCTGCTTGGGTATTACAATGGAGTCTATCTAGGGTGACAGCAGAACAACGTGCTTGGCTAGGAGAATTACCTCCAATATTACATCATGAAGACTGGCTGGTTTTACACGGTGCGCCTGTTGATCCCACTTTTTTTAATGCTTATGTGTATGAAATGACTTATCGTAGTAACTTAGATTTGCTGCAACGCAAAGAAATACCACTCTGTTTTCATGGTCACACTCATCAACCAGGTGTATATGCAAGGCGTGGCGTGGTTGATAACCATTTTACTGATAAGGTGGTCGAATTAGCTTCACTTCATCATGCACTCATTTGCCCTGGTTCCGTGGGTCAACCAAGAAATAAGCAGCCTGGGGCACAATTTGCCATTTTTGACACGAAAGAAAAAACCTTACACTATCATAATTTGGCTTATGATTTAACCGCAATACTTAAACAAATGCAAGAAGAAGGTTTTCCTGCAAGTTTAATGGGAATGCTTCAAGGCAATTAGTTACGCTAAATTTATAGGGTGTGTGCTGACATGTTGCAAACAAAGATAATTACCTTGACAACATCAAGTCGTGAAGAATTGGTGGATATGACGTTCCAAATTAAACAAGTGGCTAATAATAGTGCTATCAAAAATGGATTATTATCAGTTTATGCGCAAGGCGCAACAGCCGCTATGATGATTCAAGAAAACTGGGATAACAGTGTGCCACACGATGTAGTCGCTTTGCTACAAAAAATAATTCCACGTGGAGTGTGGTTACATGATCAACAAGATGGCAATGGCGATTCTCACTTAAAAGCTGGTTTAGTGGGACCCTCAGAAACAATCCCGATTATTGAAGGTAATTTAGGGCTATCAACTTGGCAAGGTATTTTTTTCTGTGAATTTGATGGACCACGCCAAGAAAGGAATATTGTGTGTACATTAATGGGTGAATGAAATGATAAGAAAGTGTCATTTTTAACCAGTAATATCAATTTTTTAATAGAACGATACATTATAATAATAAAAATTCAGGTATACTGTCACACATGATTAAAAGTAGGTACTATAGGTTGTTTTTGGAATAGCCAATAAAATAATAAAGTTAATGCTAACCATGGGCATTTTACAATGACAGAAGAACAACAAATACCAAGGGAAGTGGCCGAAATTGTTGAAAGAAGCATGCGTCATTTTAACCATGCCATGCGTCACCAAAATGCAGTTGTCACAAGAAATAGTCGGCGAACCAACCAAATCGTGCGTTTTGGTATTTTTGTGCTGATTATCTTAATTAGTATTTTATTCTCTCTTATCTATATCCTCGCAGTAGATTTAAACAATATTACGCATCGTCTTGATGATATTGCCGCTTATATGGAAAATGTTAATAATAACTTTTCAATCGTCGCAAAAGATATGCGAGAAATTAAACAAGCCACAAACGAGCTGAGTAAAAACATTGGATTTATAGAGGTAATGAACAGTTCTATTAGTCAAGTAAGTATTAATGTGCTGAGTATGAGTGGAGATATGCAATCTATTGGTCAAAGTATGAACTCGGTTAATCAAAACTTAGAACACATCAGTGCAGATATGGAAAGTGTGAGTTTACAACTAGATGGCATTAATCATCAGTTTACATCGGTGGGCTATAATGTAAATAAAATGGCACGTCCCATGAAATTTTTCCCATTTGGAGATTAATTGCCAGTTGTTGCCGTTAACTTAGTCCCCAGTTAATATTTAGACAAAGTAATATTTTGAAAAAGGTAAACTTTATTTTTATACAGTTTTACTGTCAAACAGTAAGTGATTGGATTAACGAGTACTTTGTCAAGGTAGAATGAACGGGTACGGTAGAGTGAATCCGACGCACAGAAAAACGCCTGGTAACGTAAGACGTACAAAATAAGCTTGGCAGAGAACTAGATTGTTGTTTGAAAAAAAACCTAGCTGCAAATAGTTTTATAGGATGTAATTAAACTATAATTAGCTAGACTCAACATTGCACTTATTGATCTATCCTAAATAAGGAGACTATTATGGATAGTTTGCTTAAATTAGTTAAAATTCAATTTAGTATACTTTTACTGTTCATATTGATGGGCTGCGAAACAACGCCTGAAATTTTTGGTGTGCCTAAACCCTATTGGCATACCCTAACAGATGAGCAAAAACAGCAAGCTATTGATGGTTACTATTCCCAACCACCCACCTATTCAGCACTAGGTTATTACCCTAATAAAGCTTATCAACACGATAGTTATGATTATCTTGATGATATACACGATGAATTGCGGATTAGAGACGCAGAAAGACGTGCTCAAGAGGCTGAACGTTCTGCCAGAAGAGCGGAAGAAAGAGCAAAAGATGCAGCCAGAAGCGTACAAGAATCTCAGCCAGACCCTGTAAACAATCATGACGATGAATTTTATCAACCGACCAAAAGCTGCGGTCATGGCGTAAGTTGTCGTGGTTTATGAGTTTTACTAAAATAAAATTTTTTTGGAGAAATGATAATGCGTAGTATAGCAATTGTTGGTGGAACAGGCTTTGTTGGCCGTAATATTGTTAATCGATTAAGTAATACGGGGCAATGGAAAATTAAATTATTTACTCGCCGTCGTGAAAAGCACCGTGATGTTTTAGTGCTACCGAATGTCGAATTAATCACCGATAATATTCATGACCAAGAAAAATTGAACCAACATCTTGCAAACTGTGATGTGGTTGTAAATTTAGTGGGTATTTTGAATGAAAAGGGCAAAGATGGTGAAGGTTTTCGACAAGTGCATGTGAACTTAACCCAAAAAATTATTAATGCTTGTCAAACCAGTGGTGTCAAACGTTTGCTGCACATGAGTGCTTTAAATGCGGATGCTAAAGCGGGTAAAAGTCACTATCTCCGTACTAAAGGTGAAGCTGAAGCACTTGTACATGCAGTGGAAAATATCAATGTAACCAGCTTTAGACCATCTGTTATTTTTGGCCGAGGAGACATATTTCTTAACAATTTTGCAACTTTGTTAAAAGTACCCTCCTATTTATTTATGTTGCCCAGTGGTCACGCAAAATTTGCTCCCGTTTGGGTAAATGATGTGGTCGATGTCATGTTAACAACCATTGATAATCCAGCAACTTATGGACAACGTTACAATTTGTGTGGACCAAAAGTTTATACTTTGCAGGAAATTGTACAATATGTTGCGCAAGTGCTTGGCAAAAAAAGATTAGTCATTCCACTGAATGACAAGCTATCAAGTATCGCTGCCAATGTTATGGAGATTGTGCCGACTAAACCTTATTCAAAAGATAACTATTTATCTGCCCAAGTAGACAGCGTTTGTGATGAAGATCACTTTGCTGAATTAGGTATAACAGCACATGCCATGGAGTCAATTGTCCCTAGATATTTCAATGAACCTACTCACAGAGCGCGTTATTCTAAAATTCGCTGTCAAGCAGGACGTTAGTTAAGCAGTTAATAGGCTCAAAACTGGCTAAGTTTGGTTTAGAAGGAGTGCAAAACTTGTTTTGCAAGATAAATCAGTTACAACTATTTTATAACCAAAAATAGTTGTAACACTGTTGAAAATTATACACTTTAATAAAAACTTTACGTTTTTTAGGAGACAACGTGGAAAAAAGTGACATCCAAATATCGAAAGAACTCTATGGATATATTCTTTCAGAATCTCTTCGTGAACATAAAGCATTAAGGGAATTGCGCGAAGTAACAGCCAAAAAATCTGATGCAATAATGCAAATTCCACCAGAACAAGGCCAATTTATGGCATTTTTAGTGAAAATGCTTGGGGCTAAAAAAACGCTAGAAATTGGTACATACACAGGTTACAGCACATTAAGTATCGCACTGGCTATGCCAGAAAACAGCATAACGATTACTTGTGACATTAATTCAGAATCAGCAGATATCGGCCGGCATTACTGGAAAGAAGCTGGCGTAGAAGATAAAATTAAACTACGAATTGGCCCTGCATTGGAGACACTAGATAAATTAATAAATGATGGACAAGAAAACTCATTTGATTTTGCTTTTATAGACGCTGATAAAATTAATTATGATGGTTACTATGAAAAATCACTGACTTTATTGCGTTCAGGTGGAATCATAGCAATAGATAATGTGTTTCTTTTTGGCGCAGTTGTTAATCAGGACGTTCTTGACAAAAATTTACGATCACGAATATCTGATGCCGACATCCAGGCAATACAATCCCTCAATAGAAAAATCAAAAACGATAAACGGGTAGACCTTAGCATGTTGCCTATTGCGGATGGTTTAACATTGGTACGTAAGATATAAGTCCTTTGCTGTTCAAGATCGCAACCGCCTAAAACATTTTGCTCTTCATAGATTTAACCTGATTGCTGCTATATACCACAAATTAGTTACTTAACCTTTTCATTAGCTTATTTCGCAAGATGTCTAATATATGAAACCATCCCTTTACAAACTTCTTAATATTTCCCAAAGCACAGATCAAAAAGAAATTAAGCAAGCTGCTCAAAATAGAATTAATCAAACTAAGGTTGCTGCACAAAAGAAAGATTTTGCGTTTTTGAAAGTAAGTCAAAATTCAACGCCTGAACAACTAAATGAAGTTGCCAAATTACATATCAAAAAAATTAAAGAAGCTTATATTATCTTATCCAATCCTGAAGCCCGTCAATCTTACGACAAAAAGCTTCAGGATATGAATAAAAAAATTCAAAAGGTAAATCAACCAAAACAAGTGATGAAAGCAGTTCCTCCCTCATCATTAAGTAAATCAACTTTATCGGCAACAAAGCTTCCAAACCAAAATAGCAGCGATTCCAAACAAAAAGAGACGAGTGCATTGTCTGAAAATAAGTCTCAGAAAATGCCAAAGGAAATTCAGCAAGTTAACCAACCAAAATCTGTAGAAAATACGGTTCCAACGCCACCACGGTCAACCAAGCGTCGCACGACAAGGTCTAAAAATTCAAGCAACAGTGAAGTGACGGGTAAACAAATTTTGATAGGTGTTGTGATTTTACTTGTTATTTATTATATATATTCCTCCTCCACTCCAAATTCTTTAGATATTCAACCAGAAAGACAGCATACAGTTCCTACTCAATTAGATGCAACATGGGCTAAGCACACCAGTAATGTGCTAACTATCGCCATTAGTCATGACGAAAAATATGTTGCTTCTGGGAGTAAACGCGATCTTATCTATATTTGGGACTTTGAAACGGGGGAAATTGTTGAAGAACTTGATGAGTCAGATTATATACAAGCAGTGGACTATCATCCAAGAAAAAATTGGCTAGCCATAGGTACTGAATATAATTACCTCTATGTATGGAATATAAAGGCAGAGGAACTTCATGACTTAGATCATATTCATGAAGGGAACATTACTAACTATAGCAGTATTTACGATGCCGAATTTAGCCCTAATGGTAAATGGTTAGCAAGTGCTAATTGGGATGGTAGTGTGATGTTGTGGGATATTGAAAATGAGAAACCTGCGTGGTTAGCTAAAGGAACAAGAGACCGCTCACAGCCAGGACATTTGAATTCAGTACAGGATATTGCCTTTAGTCCTGATAGTCGTACATTGGCTTCTGCTGGGTTTGACAATACAGTGCGCTTGTGGAATGTCTCTGATGGAAAGCAATTACATATATTAAAAGGACATGATGATTGGGTATTAGCTCTTGCATTTAGCCCTGATGGTAATTTACTAGCTTCTGGTGGGTCTGATGATATTATTCATATTTGGGATTTAATAACAGTTAGTATTAAACAAAGCATCTACGGGCATGATGATGATGTGGCAGATTTAGTATTTATGCCCGATAGCCAAGTATTAGTTTCAGCTAGTCATGATAATTTAATTCGTTACTGGGAAGTCAGTACTGGCGGCCATATTGCTACTTTAGAAGGGCATACTGATTTTGTTAACGCACTTGCTTTAAGCAAAGATGGAAAAACACTAGTTTCTGGTAGTGGTGATGATTTGATTAAAATTTGGAAAGTGAAAGAGTAAGTCAGTCTTAATAGGTCTAGTTGGTGACATCATCCTAACAAATTTGGACACGCAAGAAGTGTTCTATGTATCCATGAGTGAAATATCAGATGAATGGGGAGACCCCGAATACATTATTGGTAAATTGAATTACGATAGTTATACCCTTGTTCCAAGTGGTCGTTACAAAGTTGAAACAGAGTTACCTGATGATTGGATACAATTTATACCAACACAAAGTCAGACAATTAATTCATCAAATTCACAAGTAGATATTGGTATTCAACCTGTGGCTACTGCCGGTTTTGATTTGAATGGTGACGTTATCATTGACACTGTACAACCAGATTTTACTGACTATTGTAGACACCTCGGAAACTACTTCTTCCTTTCCTCTTCTGGTAAAGAAACTCGCGGGTCAAGGTTTATAACCTTGACCCGAACGTTTTGTGAATTTCAAAGTTTGTTAAAATGTTCGGGTGCAAGTTACAAACCTGCACCCGCATATTGTGATGGTTCGCATGTAGGTACATCTTTTATAGCTGATGTGTAATAATATGTCATAATATATACATGACTAACCCACTTAAATTTCGCGAAAAAGTATTTGCCACCAAAGACAAGTACAATCTGA
>JADGDF010000308.1 GCA_016745055.1 Thiotrichaceae bacterium
CGAACAATAAACGCAGGAAGAAACTCAACACTGTTGACCAAATGGCCAATTGGAGTGCTTAAATTGATGCCTATGGGATAAGCAACAGCGTCATCCACCCTACACACTCACCACACCTTTCAATATTTCAATTTCAAAAGCTTCACAAGTTTGGCGATTTAACTCCCGCTGGTTGTTAAAATTGAACAACAAGTGGTTAGATATCTCAAGTGTATCTGCCCCTATTATTAGGGTGTAGTGAGTATTTTCATTGTAATCAGGGTTTTGCAGTATTTTGTAGAGATCAAGGTATAACCCAGACACCTTGTAAGCTTGATTATCCGTAGACGTTTCATTCAGAGTAACATCCGAAGGAAGATTTTTTGGCTGAATAATTTTATAAAATTCGACCCAGTTACCTGCCCATGCATAACCACACAGCATAGAAGTCAACAAAGTCGCAACTATTGTTTTATTCATAGTAATATACCCTAAGGCAAGTGAATTATGGTTTTTCAGTCGTATGAACAATTTAGGGAGTTGGCATGACAAATGACCTCATTTTTGGAGTTATCAGTGGCATTGTTGCGAGTATATTAGTTTTTGTTGGTTCAGGTTTTTTACGTAAAGTGGCCATACCTTATATAAAATCGCTTTTATTTGAAGTGCCAGACATTTCTGGTGATTGGAGTTCTTATGATAGGCCCTCTGAGGCTAAGCAGCGTGTAGGGTTTGCAAGAATTACACAACGTAATCGGCGTATTGAAGCGGAGATTACTCGTATTATTGATCGACAAGGTAATGAAACACGCAAGGTATTTGTGGCAGAAGGTAAGTTTGCTTCAGGACAACTTATTTTAATGTTTGAAGACAAAGACATGAAAAGTTTGATTATGGGCACTGCGGTATTTAGGCTCAAGCCCGATAATCGTACTTTGGAAGGTAAAACGATGTATTTTAGTGATAATGAGGGTTGTGTCATTACGCAAGATTTTTATTTAAAGCGTTAATAAGGTTTTCCCATCATTTGATAAAGTCGTTGCCAAATAAAATCGTATATTTCTTCGGGTTCGGTGATAGGTAATGTTTCGCTATCAGCCCGAATATAGAGTTTTTTTTCCGTTTTCTTTTTGCTAATTTTTTCTCAATAAAAAATGGGTTTTTCGGCGCATTTTACGTCAAGTGATAAAGTTTTACGCGCTTTAGTAAACACACTAGAATTTTCATTGATTTCTCGCAAAATATTGGTGGCATCCGTGTTATAAGGTTTAATCGCCAGGATTTCTTGTGCTGTACGTAATTTCGCTGCATCTTGCTGGTCTGCTTGCTCAACCGCTAAATCAAAATAACGCCTACCTTCATTTTTCTGTTGAGTTTGATAATACAATTGGCCTAGTTTGAAATACAAATATTCAATATGCACTTTGATTAATTTTTCAGAATACAGCAACATTTTTTCAAAATAAATGATTGCATCCTCAAATTTGCAATCTATTTCTAAATGATTGGCATAAACAAATAAACTAACTGTATCATTGGGTTCAATTTTTAAAGCATGTTCAAACTGTTCAAAGGCTTGGTCAAATTTATTCGCACTCGCTAACGCCGTGCCGTAGCTATTTAAAGTAATACTGTCTACCGGATTATTTCTAATAGCTTCTTCATATAATTTCAATTTAGTTGGGTTATCAGCGATATTCCTTGCAATATCACATAAACTTTTTGCAAAGAAATTAGAAAAGTTTTTTTGATTTTTCCGTAAATAATTTAACCATTGTTCAGCGCGTTCATATTTATGATGATTGAAATAATCAATGATTTTTTGTTTCGCCTTCTTAGCGTCCTCAAATTCTTTTTGTGAGTCTATTTGGGGCTGACGTTTTTTAAATTTAGCGCGATTTTTACCTTTATAGCTGATGTGTAATAATATGTCATAATATATACATGACTAACCCACTTAAATTTCGCGAAAAAGTATTTGCCACCAAAGACAAGTACAATCTGA
>JADGDF010000178.1 GCA_016745055.1 Thiotrichaceae bacterium
GAGTCAACTATCAACATACTTGGAGTGGCATTGCGTCCAAGGTTCTCTCGGACCACGCCAACCTGTTTTTTTTAAGAGTTGTTCCAGTAAACTTGGTTTACCTTCATCATTAGTTTTACTCCAAATCCTCCAGTAGTAATACACCAGTTGCCATTTAGGAAAACCTTCTGGTAGCATTCTCCACTGACAGCGGCTTTTGAGTACGTACAATACTGCACAAAAGATTTCATAAAGTTCTACCTTCCTTGGACTTGTACGTTTGCGAGCTCTTTCTAGAAAAGGTTGGATTTGTTCAAATTGTTTGCGACTTAGGTCGCTTGGGTATGTTTTTCTCATTGTTCCATTATCTGACAGACTTTTGACTTTTTCAAAGACTTTAAACAGGTTCTTAGTAGCCGTGAGATTTCTACTAGAGTGAGAAGCTTTTTTCTATATTTAGTTAGATGATACTCTTTTAAAAATTACGAACAATTGGGTCTGTGTCCTTGGGCTTGTGCATTGTTATAATAATCCAATGCTTTTGGCATTCCACGTTGTAGACCACTGATGCGCGTATTGTGAGAAGGATGGGTGGATAAGAATTCGGGAGGTTGCTCACCACCTGCCTGACTCATATTTTGCCATAAAGTTACACTTTCCCTAGGATCAAACCCTGCCTGAGCCATTAAATATAAACCCAGCTCATCAGCTTCACTTTCTTGCAAGCGACTATAAGGTAATAAAATGCCAAATTGTGCGCCTAGCCCTAATGCACCTAAGATCATTTTGCCTTTTTCACTTTGCACATTGGCCAAGGCAGACAATAAACCAAGTCCTTGTTCCAAGGCAAAATTTTGCGACATTCTTTCATTACCATGCGAAGCAAGTACATGACCAACTTCATGTCCTAATACGGTTGCTAGTTGGTGCTGATTTTGTGCTACTTTAAGCAAGCCTGTATGCACACCCATTTTACCACCTGGTAAGGCAAATGCATTGGCTGAATCATCTTGAAAAACGCTGACCTCCCAATTTTTGACATCACTTTGGGTGACACTCACAATTGAATTAGAAACGCATAATACGTAGTTAACGGTTGAAGGATCAGTTTCTACTGGTGTTTTTTGCTTAAGTTGTTGAAATGCTTCTACACCCATGGCATTTAGCTGGTCAGGTGGCATGAAAGCAAATTGTTTTCTGCCTAAAGGTGTCACAGCACAGCTAACAATGACAAGTATGAGTACAAAACTTGTTATCACATGTTTTAACATAACGACCTCGAATAGGGTTGTTTTTCTACCTATGTAGCAGTTAAAATGCCACTCAATATATCAATTATAATTGTATCCACTCCTTAACTATTATAGTGTGAATTAGGCACTAATTGAATAATTAATCTATATATTTTATTTTGAAGGTAAAATATTTTAGGCAAGCTTGAATTAAAGTAGGTTGAATTTAATATACTTTGGCATGTTGAACTCAATTTACTTAGCTGACTTGCCTTAAAGCAATTTTTTCATTTTGCTACTCTCTTCTCTTATTAAGGAGAAAATGTCTGTGCATTTTAAACTGATTATTGCATTTACACCCAGTAATAAAACCGATACAGTACTAGAAACTGCTAGAAAGGCTGGCGCCACTGGTGCGACTGTCATCAATAATGCGCATGGTGAAGGCGTTGAACCAACAAAGACATTTTTTGGTTTGAACCTAGATTCGCAGCGTGATGTCTTGCTTTTGTTAGTAGAAGAACATTTATCTCGAAGTATTTTAGAAAGTATTTCAAAAATTGCTAACTTTGATCAGGATGCGGGGGCAGGCATTGCTGTACAAATTGATGTGGAAGATGCCGTTGGTGTTTCTCACCAAGTCAGAAAATTAACCCAATTCGTGGAATCCGAATTATGAATGATATAAGTGACAAAAAAATAGTTCGTGTACGAGAAGTCATGAATACCAAAATTGATCGGGTTGATGGCATTACTACGGTAGCTGAAGCACTTAAGCGTATGCAAAATCAGCATACTCGGGCAATGATCGTCAATAAACGCAATGAAGATGATGAATTTGGCATGATTTTACTGTCTGACATAGCACGTCACGTACTGGCCAAAAACCGTTCCCCCGAACGCATTAATGTGTATGAAATCATGATTAAACCTGTCGTGACGGTTTCTCCACAAATGGATATTCGCTATTGCGCACGCTTATTTGATCGAATGCAAATTTCACGTACGCCAGTGGTTGAAAATGGAGATGTGATAGGAATCGTTGGTTACACTGATATTGTCTTGAAAGGTATGTGCAAATATTGCGAATAAGCCTTAGTATTCAGGCGAAACGCGGTAACCTTGTTTTTGCAATAATTTGAGTAGTCCCTGTTCCCCTGGTAAATGTAATGCACCGACAGCAATGAATGCATTTCCTTCCCGTAAGCGAGGTTGCATTCTTTTTAACATGGTTTGATTGCGCACATTAACCAGTAAGTGCATAAATTTATCAAGTAGTTTTTGCACTTTTGGATCATCATTAGCCATATATTTTTCGCTGAATTGCATCATTTTAGTTAAATCTCGCGTCAAATATAAGTCATGCATCGTTTCTAACATTTGGGGCATGTCATCTAAATAGCTTAAGGTGTCTTTTAATAGGATAGTTTGTTCTAACGTAGATAAACTATCTAAAATGGATAATTGCTCTTCTATTTTTTCTAAACCATAGACCTGTTTGCCTGACGTTGCCGCTTGTTGATAAAGTATTAAGTCTAAAAATTCTCCTGTTTCACTCTTTGGCATACTCACAGTGAGAAGAATGGCCCATAACTTCATGGTTTTTGCCGCTTCTTCAGGCATACCATGGGCTTCCAATTTTGCCATAATATATTGGTAATCTTCCGAGGAAAGTAGTTTATCCAAAGTTTTACCTTCTGCGAGAAACATGGCTGCTGCGCTTTTCAACAAAGTAGAAATATCCATCATAATTTCAAAAGAGGCGCTATTAGCCGCGTCAAACCGCTTTTGGATAGGCTCAGGTAAGTTAATCACACGTGGGTCCTCAGTATGCATGGTCCCTAGTAAGTAGCTGGGCGCCACGCCTGGCTGGGCAATCTTCCATAACAAACCTTTTTGCGATAACGTTTCTTTAGCATTCGCTTGATTAAATAAGCAAAAGCATAATATCATCCACGAAACTAGATATTTCTTATTCATTACCCCAGTTATAAACTGCGTCACTTTCATGTGTTATCTTTCCTATAAAAAATCAGTTAGCATAAATTTAAATTAGAATTCTACGTATTTTTCAATTAATTCACAAATTGCGTCAGTGTCAAAATCTTTGAGGTGAATTTTTATCTTTTCAATTAAAGGTTCTAATGTGGGTTGACCTAAAAGTAGCTGCTCAATGTTAGCATGAATCCTTTTGACATCGCCTTTCATACTTAAATCGTATAAAATGAAAGCTTGCTTAGAGGTTAAAATACACTGCTCAATTGCTTCTTCAACCGCTTCTTCCTGTTCAATGCTTTGTAAATTTTCAATGTTTTCTGCTTCGTCAGTTTCGAATAATAGGCCCTCTTCTTCATAAACCCATTCTAATTTTAAATGCTTTTGTAATAATTCTAATAATTCTTCTGTTTTAAATGGCTTGACTGCAAAATCATTACAACCTAAGTTTAAACTTTTTTGTCTACCTGTATCAAAAACACTGGTAGACAATGCAATAATAGGTGTATGGTTGAAAGCAAAATTTCTTCTAACTTGTCTTACAAATTCAAACCCATCCATAATAGGCATGACTAAGTCTGTCAAAATTAAATGAGGATGCACAACCTTTATTTGTTCTAAACCTTCTTGACCATTATTTGCTTCAATAATATAAAATCCCAATGGTTTTAATAATTTGAGTAAAACAAGCCGATTTTCGCGCTTATCATCAACCACTAGAATAGTAATTTTATGCTCTTCATTTGCTCGTTTATAGCCTATGACAGTGCGGGTATCAATTTCGTCGATTTTGATGATTTTCCCAATCACTTCAGGTAATTCCAAATCTACCCAAACAGTACACCCTCGCTCAGGTTCACTTTTTATATGTAATTCTCCTTGCATCAAATCTACAATCTTTTTAACTAAAGGTAAACCTATGCCAGTTCCTTCTGCTTTTTGAGTTAAATAGTTATCATTACCTTGCTGAAAGGGATTAAATACGCTATCCAATTTGTCTTTAGGTATGCCAATGCCAGTATCTTCTATCTGGAAACGAATTTTATGGTGGTGATAACCTACTTTGAATACAACACCACCTTGGCGAGTAAATTTAATGGCATTACTCAACAAGTTCATTAATATTTGACGTAGACGTTTTTCATCTGCATGTACACCTGCGGGCAGGTGAGATAAGGGTCGATAAGCAAAGGAAATACTTTTTTGTTGAGCTTGCACCCGCGCTTTTTCAGCGACTTTGCTAAGAAAAGAAAGGAAATCTAAATCCATAGGAAACAAGGATGCCTGCTCGCTTTCCAACTGGGAAAAATCTAAAATATCATTAATTAACATCAACAAATGTTCACCACTATTTTGAATGACATAAAGTCCTTCTTTTTGTTCCTCTGTTAACGTGTCGTCCAAACTGAGCACTTGGGCATAACCAAGAATGCCATTCAAGGGTGTACGTAACTCATGGCTCATATTGGCTAAAAAAACACTTTTAGTTCGATTCGCCAATTCAGCTTCTAACTTTGCGCCTTCGGCTGCTTGAGTACGCTGTTTTAAAGTCGTAATAGTTTCTTGTAAACGAGATGCCATTCGGTTAAAAGCATTAGCAAGCATACCCAATTCATCTTTGGTTTGAATAGTTATGCGATGCGATAATTGGTTGGTAGAGATGCGCCTTACACCTTCTAATATAATATCTATTGGCTGAATAAGTTTACGGCTCACATAAATCCATCCCATGATAATTGCAATTGATAAACTAATAATGGAAAGGGAAAAAATAAAATGTTTACTTTTCTGAATAGTTACAAAAGTTTCTTGTTTAACTTTTTCAATATCTGCACGGGCAGTGTTAACTAATGCAGTAAGTTGTTTCTCCATTTTATATGCATGTGTCTTACTAATAGCGACTAAAATTTCCCCTTCATTTCTAACGTCCAATTCAGCAAGGCGTAATGCAAATATATTGTTTTCCTTAACCCCATAATTAATAAATTGGGAGACCGTTTGATACAGTTTGGAATAGCCATTATTATTTTTAATTGATAAGCTTAGATTTTTTAACTCTGTAGCAAGTAGAGAAAATTCTTCTTGAAAATATTCTATATCTAAAGGACTTTGTTGAGAAATTGCTTGCATAACAAGTAAATTCATGTGATTGGTCAATCGGATGATATCTGAAGAAGTATGTACACTAATTTTTTCCATACCTAGCATGTTGACTTTTGCAGGTCCAAAATGCATAGGCTTCAGTTGCCCCAACGCAATATTCGCTAGTGAATTTTGATAAAAATTAAATATTTCAAGGGCTGTTTTTCTTTGTGTTGCTAATGCAAGCCGTTGTTCCACTAGTTTTTCTATATTACCTAAGGCATCAATGAGTTGGTCTGAAATACTAATAATCTCCTCAACAATAGTAGTTTCCGGATGAATTTTATAGATATTTTTAAGGGCAATTTGTAATTGCTTCACTTTATTATTATAGGTATTAACTTCTCGTTCTAGATCACTTTCATCGTTGACTTTATTTAATGAAGGGGCACTTTCTGCTAAAGTTGCGCCCGCCTTAGCTAAATTGAGTGAAATTATCATTGCGGGGACTTTATCATTGGTGACAAACTGAAATGTTTGACTTAATCTATCGTAAAGTGTCCAGGCAGTAGAAGCAATCACGAGTGTGACTAGCGCAACTGCGCTAAAAGCAAGCCCTAATTTTATTTTTATGGTCATTGTTTCTCTAATGACGTAATGAGTAAACGAAATTTGGAGGGGAAGAGTTATTTATCTTTCAACATGTTTTCGCGCTCAATACATTTAGGCAGGCAGGTAAGCTAAACAGTGCCAAATTAATTTTATGCATATATTAAAATAGTGCAGAAACTAAATTAAGCATTTTACTACCTATACAACGTAGATTATATGATTATTTGTCAAACAAACGAGTTACCTAATAATTGATATTTTTGCTTGTCTTAACATATGTTCATATATTTTGGCTTGCGCACGTATTTTTTGTTCTAAGTTTTCAGGTCCTAAGAAATATTTTGGAAAATACAGACCGTTCAATAGTTTTTCAAATTTTTCATCTTTCACTGCTGTTTGAAATAAAGTTGCTAACTGTTTGATAATCGCATCAGGTACACCTTTACCTGTTGCAATCAATGTGATGGGGGAATAATCTACAGGAAACTCCAATTCTCGCAGTGTAGGTACTTTAGGGGAAGCAAGTAATCTTTCTGCACGCATGGATGCTAGCACCCGTATTTTTCCATTAATCGCATGTTTACTATGAATTCCCCCACTATAACCAAAATCAACACGTTCTGTTAGAACAGCCCGCATAGAATCACGACCTCCTTTCACTATAATAGGGTCAATTTCCAAACCGGTATGCGCAGAAACAACTTGCATAATTAATCTATCTATTGGATATAATGAGGCATAAATGAGATGATTTCCATGTGACTTTCCATACGCAATCATTTCATCAAAGGAATGCCACGATCTATTGGTGCTGGTAACAAAAGCTGTTTGTGCTTTGGTGACAGCTACAATATATTTAAAGTCATCAATTGTTACGGGATAGTTTTTTTCATATAATGGGGCAAAAGTAAAGGGTTGGTCTGCAGTTAAAGTTAGCGTATAGCCATCTGGTGGCGCATTTTTTGTGTATTTAACAGCAATACGTGCACCACTACCAGGTTTATTAACGACAACCATGGGATAAGACAAATTTTTGCTCACAATTTTCGCTAAAGTGCGGGCAATTCTATCTGCTGCACCACCAGCACGAAATCCAACGATGAGTGTAATGGGTTTCTCTGGATATTCAGCATAAACATACATAGGTTGCATGATAACCAACGCCACTAAAGCAAATAGATAAGACTTGTGAGTCAATAACATTATTTTCCCCTTTGTCACTTAAACATAACTAATGACATCAAATTTTCAACAATTATCGTTCAAGCTAATGTAAAAGTTAAAGCTTTCTATGCATCATATACTGTAAATGCTAATTTCTTAAAATATTTAGGCATCTATAAGCCATTATCTTTTATTCCCTCTAAATAATATCAGATTTTTTTATACTTTACACAAATTGATATAAAACTAGCCTAACTTTTGGTATGTTGTCAAAACTTATAGCTAATTTACTGAAAAAAAGGAGTGAATTTCACATGGTATACTTTGTTTCATGTCAAAATGCAATTTATTATTGAACCGCACAGCACATGGCATAAGAAAATCTATTAAGTTTAGTGCTAACATGATTAGTCTTAAAGTATAGACTTTTTTGTTGATAACAATTTAAAAACAAAATTGGCGAATAACTTGAAAGTATTTTATCTGTCTGAGCTTCCTCATTTGGAATTTGTATATCTATAAATTACCGAGATTGCCAAGCTAATTTCCAATCATCCTATCTCATCTTTCTTACCAAAAAAGGATTGGAGGAGAATGGCTGGTGGATTATTTTATTTAAGTTACAATAATAGAGTTGTATCCCGTTAAAAATCAATCAATTAGCTAGATAAAAGTTCCATAGTCCGGCACATACTCCAATTATTTCATCATATAAATCAATAGAGTTGTATCCCGTTAAAAATCAATCAATTAGCTAGATAAAAGTTCCATAGTCCGGCACATACTCCAATTATTTCATCATATAAATCAATAGAGTTGTATCCCGTTAAAAATCAATCAATTAGCTAGATAAAAGTTCCATAGTCCGGCACATACTCCAATTATTTCATCATATAAATCAATAGAGT
>JADGDF010000309.1 GCA_016745055.1 Thiotrichaceae bacterium
CGGTTTATGCCCTTAAACGTGATTTACTTTCCCAATATTTACCTCAACAACTCACGAATCATTACATTTATATCACTTTTGCGTAAGTCCTAATTATATAACTTAGAATTGTCTACAATTCCTAACTCATTACCTTCATTAAAAAGTTTACAAAAATTATTATTAAATGATAATAAAATTACTGAACTCCCAGTGTCATTTGGGCAACTGCAGAACTTGAGTTCATTAGGTTTAGGGGATAACCAATTAAAAGAACTGCCAGCGTGGTTGTTGGCACTGAAGAATTTGCAAAAATTATACTTACATTCAAATAAAATCAGAAAATTACCGAAAGAAATATTAGATTTAAATCTGGAAATTGAGTGGAAGTATTGGGGTTCAGAAAAAGCTATTTACGTCAAAGACAACCCCTTTGAAACACCACCTGTCGAAATTGTCAAACAAGGCAATCAAGCTATTGCGGACTACTACGCGGCTTTAGAATCAAAACCAACTACAACAACTGACACTAAAACTCAAAGTACTACAGTCGTTGACTCAAAACCCCAACCCCTCAACGAATCCAAACTCATCCTCATTGGCGACGGCGGTGCTGGCAAAACCTCCCTCATGAAACGCTTACTCAGACAAGAGTTTAACCCGCAAGAATCCCAAACACACGGCATCAACATTAATACCCTTGAACTTGCCCACCAAAACCAAGACATCAAACTCCACTGCTGGGATTTTGGCGGACAACAAATCATGCACGCCACTCATCAATTTTTCCTCTCCAAACGCAGCCTTTATCTACTGGTATTCGACAGTCGCCGTGAAACTCAACCCGACTATTGGCTCAAACACATCCAAACCTTTGGCAACAATGCACCCGTCATCATCGCCATCAACAAAATAGATGAAAATTCACACTTTAGCCTGCCCAAACGCAAACTAATTCAACAATATCCCAATATTAAACACATTGCCCACATATCCTGCGCCACCCAAGACGGCATTGACACCTCAAAACCCACATCCAAAACCTACTACCCGACATTGAACTACTACACACGCCATTCCCTGCCACCTGGTTCAAAGTCAAAACTGCGATTACCGAACAAGCGGCACAAACCAATTTCGCCAGCTACGAACACTTTGTTAACCTGTGTGAAAACAATGGCATTCAACAATAATCCGAACAAAACACCCTCATCAACTTCCTGCACGACTTAGGCATCGTGATTCACTTTCAAGATCGTTGGCTGCGTGAAACCAATGTGATTAATCCGCAATGGATTACCGAAGCGATTTACAGTCTCATCAATGCACCCCAATTAGTCGGTGGTAAACTGCACCGTGACCACCTCACGCAAATCCTTAATAACGACATTTATTCCACGCGAAAACACGACTACATCATTGAATTAATGAAAAAATTTGAACTATGCTACGCGCTCAATGAACATGAATTCTTACTCCCTGACTTATTCCCCACTGACGAACCTGATTTTGACTTTGATGACAGCCAAGCCTTACACATTTTGACTACGACTTTTTGCCCAATTCGATTTTTACCCGATTCATGGTCAGAATGCACGGCGATATTCAACAAAATACTTACTGGCGTAATGGCTGTTTACTGCATAATGCCCATTACCACAGCAGCGCTCTGATTGAAACCCACAACAACCAAATCACACTACAAATTAATGGACAACAAGCGCGTGAATACTTAACCGTGCTGCAATTCATTCTTAACGACTTAAACAATCGCTTTCACAACCTAAAAATTACCACAAAAATTGGACTGCCCGACAATCCACAAATCACCGTCAATCAAGATTATAGTAAAATTCCTATAAACATATACCATGATATGGAGTAATGAATAATAGTAAAGATTTAAGAGAGCGCGTAGTGAAATTTGTTATTGAAGGGAATAATAGCATGAGAAGTGCAAGTAAAGTATTTGGTATTCACTACAGTACAG
>JADGDF010000179.1 GCA_016745055.1 Thiotrichaceae bacterium
TCTTATTGATTTATATGATGAAATAATTGGAGTATGTGCCGGACTATGGAACTTTTATCTAGCTAATTGATTGATTTTTAACGGGATACAACTCTAATTAAGAGAAACAAACTATTTGGGATATTTGCTTAATCTCAGCCCAAAACAACAGCGTGTGTTAAGCCGTCATAATAATGAGTTTATGAATGAATATGTTTACAATGTTTTGATACACAGTGCTGATAGTTTTGAGATTGCACAGCAGTATTTTCAGGAAATGCAGCAACATACGCCATTGCAACATTATTTACAAAGCAGTCAATTTCAATATGTTATTGCTTACAATGTTTTAATCAACAAAGCCCCGTATGAGAAAGGGATTGAATTATTTGAGGAAATGCAGCAAAACGGCTTACAACCCAATGTCATCACTTTTAACACCCTACTGAAAAAAGCCAATCACAGCCATCAAGCTTTTAATATCACTTTAGACTTACTTGAGCAAATGCTTGCCCTGCGCATCAAACCGCAAGCCCAAGAGGGTTTTAATCAAAAAGGGCGAAAAATGAAACCGCATACGGTCTACGCGGTGCAATCCAAATTGAGGAACACTGAAAATCGTGAAGAATTCCGGGCATGGATGGAGGATAAACGCAGAAAACTACAAACTAAACCTAAATGGCTGCGTGAAGCCTGGGAACAATTCTTTCAAAAACTGGAATAAATGTGGTCACTCATGTGCGATAGAAAAAGTAGAGTTTTTTATGCCGATTTATAACCTCATTACCAGTAAATTAAGGACTTTCTCAATTCGAAGTGCAAGATTTATCTTGCTTATGCAAATTAAAATTTGCACTCCTACGCGCTTAACTTATAAGTTAAGGATTTTTCAATTCGGAGTGCAAGATTTATCTTGCCTATGCAAATTAAAATTTGCACTCCTGCGTGCTTAACTTAATGGCAGTGACGCTAGAACGTAGGAACAAGGTGAAGCCAGAAAGAAGACCTGGCAGGTTTTTAAAACCTGCCAGGTCTAATTGAAAAGTTTTGGACGTTATTAGACTTTCACTTAGTATCGCAACAATCGCAGCGCATTTAAAGCCACTAATAACGAACTCAAAGACATACCAATAGCGGCTAACCACGGAGGAATTAAACCAAATGCCGCAGCAGGTAAGGCGAGTAAATTATAAGCAATCGCCCAAAAGATGTTTTGTCGAATAATTTTTAAGGTTTTATTCGCGGTTTGAAAACCAATTAACAGGTTGGGTAATTGCTCAGTGAGTAAAATCATGTCAGCACTAGATTTAGCCACTTGTGCTCCATTACTCATGGCAATTGATACTTGCGCTTGTGCCAATACGGGCGCATCATTCACCCCATCACCCACCATTGCCACCACCGCTTGCTGCTGTTGATAATGTTTAACTCGCTGCAATTTATCATCAGGTGTTAGAGCATAACCAATTTCTTCAATGCCCGTTGCTGTGGCAATCCGTTGCACTGCCTGTTGATGATCACCACTGAGTAATATGACTTGCTTACCTTGTTGTTTTAACTGGGTAATCAGTGAATTCACTCCAGAGCGAATTTTGTCTTCAAAAATAAACGCGGCATAAATGTGTTGCATATCTGCAAGTAAAACACAGGTATGGCCACTTTGTTGCAATGTTAATAGCTTTTCTTCGTCTAAGGTTAATTGTGTTTTTTGAGCAATAAATTCAGGCGTTCCAATAAAGTAGTCATTTTCTGCAATTTGACCTTCAAGCCCTGCACCTGGATAATTCGTCACATTGCAAGCCGTAAATTTCCCCTGATTGTTTTCTGATAAAAATGCTTGGCCAATCGGATGTTCAGAATGTTTTTCCAAGGCAATGGCATACTGCAGGCATTTTTCTTGTGACCAAGTATCACAAATCTCTGTTTTAATTAATTTTAAGCGACCTTCGGTTAAAGTCCCTGTTTTATCAAAAATAACGTGCGTAACTCGCGCTAACGTTTCCAACGCATGACCACGGGTGATTAATAACCCCGCTTTGGTTAACGCACTGGTAGCCGCTGTAATCGCGGTGGGTGTCGCTAAAGATAGAGCACAGGGGCAAGTGACCACGAGTACTGATAAGGTAATCGGCAACCACAATTCAGGCGCGATTTGCCACCAATAATAACCTACGCCACAGGCAAATATTAAAATCGTAAAGACAAACCAGGCGGCAATGCGATCCGCTAATTGGGTAATGCCTGGCTTTTCAGTTTGAGCACGTTCCAATAAGCGCAGAATGTGGGATAACACCGTATCTTGTCCCAATTTATCCACACGAATTTGTAAAGGACTTTCGATATTCACTGCCCCTGCAATCACGGTGTGTCCCTGAGTTTTCGTCACAGGATAACTCTCGCCAGTTAATAACGATTCATCCACGCTAGACGTACCCGTTAAAATTGTACCATCGACGGGGATATTTTCTCCTGGTCGAGCTAATACCGTATCATTGATTTCAAGTTCTGTTACGAGAACGAGTTCTTCTTCGTTTTCTCGCAAACGCGTTGCCATGGTCGGGGCAATGTGGACTAAACTTTCTGATGCTTGCGCACTTTTGCGTCGTGCCATAAGCTCAAAATATCTGCCCGTTAGCAGAAAAAACACAAACATGGCAATGGAATCGTAATACACATGTCCCACAAACTGGGGATCAAAAAAAGAAGTTTGGATCGTTGTCCACAGGCTACCGATAAATGCGAGAGTGATCCCCAAAGATACGGGAACATCCATACCGGTACGTTTTAATTTCAAATCGCGCCAGGCACTTTGGAAAAAAGGTTTGGCGGCATAACTTAAAATAGGTAAGGTAAACAGTAAGTTTACCCAATAAAACAATAATTTAAACTCATCTTCAATGCCATACCAATCGCCTGTATACAAAGCCACAGACAACATCATGATTTGCATACCAAAGACACCCGCAATCCCAATGCGTCGCAAATGTTGTTTGCGTTCTTTTTCTAAAATTGCCTGTTGACGATTGGGATCATAAGGGTGGGCAAAATAACCAATGTAACTGATGGCCTGCAAAATATCGCTGAGTAAAATTTGCGTGTTATCCCAATATACATGCGCTCGATGAGTTGAATAATTGATTTGAACGTCTAATACACCAGTCAAACTTTTCAAGTGTTTTTCGTTTAACCACACACAGGCAGCACAAGTAATACCTTCTAAAATCAATGAGGCTTCCCGTACATGTTCAGAAGTCTGTTGCACAAATTGCTTTTGCACATCAGGATTGTCATATAAGGTAGTTTGCTTTAAAAATTCAGGAACAATTTCTTTGCCTGTAGACGCATTTTCAGTACGATGATCGTAATAATCACTTAAACCCGCATCCGTAATTGCTTGGGCAACGGCTTGGCAACCCGCACAGCACATCGGTTGGGTTTGATTTTCAATGGTGACAAATAATTGGACATGATTGGGAACAGGTAGACCGCAGTGATAACAATGAGTTTCTGGCATAAATGATTAGCGCAATGGATGAAAGGCTAGTATAACATGCTGATTAGCGATCCTTTGACAACGCTTTTGAAACTTGCGCATGTTTGACTATTCACATAATTTATTGGCCATCTACATAAGATGGCTTTTAGTAGAAAATAATGCAAGTTTGACTGCTTTATTAAATGGGTTTACCCAACTGGTTTGTTAGAAAGTAGAACTCACCTATGATTCTATGCTCTACTTCTATATGAAAGAGTTATATATTAAAGCTATAATGGGTAATATTTTATCTGTTTACTCAAATTATACCTGCTTGATGTATATAAACAGTTCACTTTATTCACACAACGCACGATATGGATATTTCAATGCCGACAACCTGGCAATTTTGGATAGATCGAGGTGGTACCTTCACAGACGTTGTTGCTCAACATCCCAATGGTGAGTTATTTACCCACAAATTATTATCAGATAACCCTGAACATTATCAAGATGCGGCGATTCAAGGCATTCGAGATATTTTAAAGCTGGATCATGACGATGCATTTCCTTCTGAACAGATTTCAGCCATTAAAATGGGCACGACAGTGGCGACTAATGCCCTGCTCGAAAGAAAGGGTGAAAGAACCGCTTTATTGATTACCAAAGGTTTTCAAGATGCGTTGCGCATTGGCTATCAAAACCGTCCAGATTTGTTTGCTTTAAACATTATTTTGCCCGAAGTGTTGTATGAAGCCGTCATCGAAGTGGACGAACGTTACAGTGCGCAGGGAGAAGAATTACAGCCTGTTCAATTAGCGCTTTTACGTCCTCAGTTACAAACCATTTATGAGCAAGGTATTTATTCCGTCGCCATTGTTCTATTGCATAGCTATCGTTATCCTGAACATGAACTCCAGGTAGCCGCCTTAGCTAAAGAAATTGGCTTTTCCCAAATTTCTATTTCTCACCAAGTCAGTCCTTTACAAAAAATTGTCAGCCGTGGTGATACCACCGTCGTTGACGCTTATTTATCCCCTATTTTACGTCGTTATGTGAACCAGGTTGCGAATCAAGTCGGTGATGTTAAATTACTTTTTATGCAATCCAATGGCGGATTGACTGACGCGCATTTGTTTCAAGGTAAAGATGCCATTTTATCTGGCCCTGCAGGTGGTTATGTGGGTGGGGTCAAAACAGCGGCATTAGCAAACTTTCACAAAATCATTAATTTTGATATGGGCGGCACATCCACGGATGTTTCACATTATGCGGGGGAGTACGAACGCGAATTTGAAACTCAAATTGCTGGGGTAAGAATGCGGGTACCCATGATGCGGATTCACACGGTTGCTGCAGGGGGAGGATCAATTTGCCAGTTTGATGGTACCCGTTTACGGGTTGGCCCAGATTCGGCAGGTGCTAAACCAGGCCCCGCATGTTATCGACGCGATGGTCCTTTAACTGTGACCGATTGTAACGTCATGCTGGGTAAATTGCACGGTGAATTTTTCCCCAAAGTATTTGGTAAATCTGGTAAAAAGCCCTTAGACGATAAAATTGTCAAACAAAAATTTATCGCTTTGGCAGAAAAAGTCACTAAAGCCATAGGAAAACATCATACCGCATTGCAAGTGGCTGAAGGTTTTCTAAAAATCGCTGTGGAAAATATGGCCAGTGCCATTAAAAAAATCTCGGTACAACGTGGGTATGACATTACGGAATATACTCTGGTTTGCTTCGGAGGTGCAGGCGGACAACATGCTTGTTTAGTGGCTGATGCGTTGGGTTTAAAAACTATCATGATCCATCCTAAAGCTGGAGTGCTATCAGCTCTGGGCATGGGGTTGGCCGATATTCGCAGTTTAAAAGAACAAACCATTGGCTTAGAACTCTCTGACAGCGTGATTCTACAATTGACTCAAGTGTTACGGCAATTGGAACAATTGGGGCGGATGGAACTTTACCAACAGGGGGTCGCTAACCAATGTATTACCGTACAGTATAAAGTGCATTTGCGTTATGCCAGTACAGACAGCAGTTTATTGGTCAAATTTGCTGATAGCAGTGCCATGCAAGAAGAGTTCATGAAAATCCACCAACGGCGCTTTGGGTTTGTGCGAGAAGATGATACGCCATTGATGGTGGAAGCCGCGTCGGTGGAAGTGATTGGTAATAGTCGCTCGGTGGATATATCTAAACAAGCGGGAATTATTAGTCCCTCGACGGGTTCAATAGATACCGTGCGTATGATTAGAGAGGGTAAAGGTTATAGTACACCTGTTTATCGCCGTGAATCTTTGACGGTAGGTCATCGGATTCAAGGCCCTGCCATCGTGATAGAAAAAACCAGTACAACTGTGGTTGAAATCGGGTGGGCGCTAGAAATCACGCCCAACTACGATATTGTGCTCACTCGTTGTGAAACGATTCAAATGAATAAACCCTTGTTGACAACGGCAGTTGACCCTGTGATGTTGGAAATTTTCAACAGTTTATTCATGTCCGTGGCAGAACAAATGGGCGCAACGCTAGCGAATACGGCTTATTCGGTTAATATTAAAGAGCGTTTGGACTTTTCCTGTGCCGTGTTTGATCATCAAGGCCAATTAGTAGCCAATGCACCTAATATGCCCGTACACTTGGGGTCAATGAGCGATAGCGTGCAATCGGTTATGCAAACTTTTGAAGATCGAATGCAATCTGGGGACGTGTTTGTCTTAAATAATCCTTATCATGGCGGGACGCATTTACCCGATGTGACGGTTGTAACCCCCGTGTTTGAAGAAGTCAATCCAGATGAAGCTTTATTTTACGTGGCTTCGCGCGGACATCATTCCGATATAGGTGGCATTTCACCCGGCTCCATTCCGGCTCATAGTCACTCTTTAGACGAAGAAGGGGTGGTCATTGAAGTTTTTAAATTGGTTGAAGCTGATCACTTTAAAGAAGATGAAATACGTAGTTTACTCAATAGTGGGCCTTGGCCTGCACGCAATGTCGAACAAAATATCGCTGACTTAAAAGCTCAAATTGCCGCCAATGTCACAGGTGTTCAAGAACTGCATAAAATGGTGCATCATTTCAGTTTAGATGTCGTACAAACCTACATGCAGCATGTGCAAGATAATGCAGAGGCGTCGGTCAGAAACCTGTTAAGCGTGTTGACGCCTGGAAAATTTAGTTATGCCCTAGATGTGGGTGCTGTGATTCAAGTCAATATCAGCATTGACAAAATTCACCACACGGCCGTGATTGATTTTACAGGCAGTTCACCTCAACAAGATAATAATTTCAACGCCCCTCATGCGGTTTGTAAAGCGGCGGTTTTATACGTATTTCGTAGTTTGGTACAAGATAATATTCCATTGAATTATGGATGTTTAAAACCTCTCAAAATTATCGTGCCAGAAAATTGTATTTTGAATCCCAGTTATCCGGCCGCTGTTGTTGCTGGCAATGTGGAAACCTCGGGTTGTATTGTCGACACTTTATACGGTGCTTTAGGTATTATGGCCGCTTCTCAAGGATCAATGAACAACTTTACTTTTGGCAATGAAACTTACCAGTATTACGAAACAGTATGTGGTGGTTCTGGCGCTGGCCCCAGTTTTCATGGCACTTCAGCCGTTCACACCCACATGACCAATTCACGTTTAACTGATCCAGAAGTGTTGGAGTGGCGTTTTCCAGTGATTTTGGAAATGTTTGCCATTCGTAAAGGAAGTGGTGGCGAAGGTCGTTATCATGGTGGGGATGGTGTGACTCGTAAAATTCGTTTTCGAGAAGCCTTGATTGCCACTATTTTATCAGAACACCGTATAACCGCGCCTTATGGTATGGCAGATGGTCAACCAGGTCAATTGGGCAAAAATTGGATACAGCGAGTTAATGGTACCGTAGAAAAATTGCCAAGTACGGCCGAAGTGCAAATGTATCCTGGAGATGTGTTTGTGATTGAAACCCCTGGTGGTGGGGGATATGGAGAAGTGTAGTTTTTCCCGTTAAGTTAATTTTCATCAAGTAAGTTGGGTTGGAGCACAACCCAACATTTCATGCTTTGCTTGAGGCTAAAAATGATTACATCAATAACAATGCGTAAGATTGCAAGTTACGATGATGATGGCGTTCAAATTGATAATTTGAGAAAAATAAATTTTATTTATGGTGCAAATGGAAGTGGTAAAACAACAATTTCCAATTTCATAGCAAACCAAGCAGATTCTAAATATCAAAGCTGTAAAGTGATATGGGAACATGATCTGCCATTAAAAATTTTGGTGTATAACAAAAAATTCAGAGAAGAAAACTTTGGTAAGGGAACCATCGAAGGTATTTTTACTTTAGAACCTGTTTAAAGTTTTTTTAGAATGATAGCCAAAAAAGCTAGCATAACGAATTGTAGACTACAATTGAGGTTTCTTTCGCAGTTTTTCCAAAGT
>JADGDF010000180.1 GCA_016745055.1 Thiotrichaceae bacterium
AGCTGATAGCAGTTATCAAGGAATGGGAAAATACCATACTTGTTGCCAAATCCCATTTAAAAAAACTAAGCTTTGCCCTTTGACTGAGGAACAAAAACAAGCTAACCGCCAACTCGCAAAAGTCCGTATTATTGTCGAACACGTTATACGGGCACTTAAAATTTTCAAAATTCTTGCTCTTCATTACCGAAATCGTCGTAAGCATTTTGCTCTACGGTTTAACCTTATTGCTGCTATATATAATAAACTAATTATTTAAGCTTGTTAACAAGTTATTTCGCAAGAGGTCTAATTAGCGAAACAATAGATTTTATCTTTCAAAATAAAACTATTTTTAATGCTGTGAAAATATAGGAATGTTACTATATCAGCAACTTTTAGCAAATAATCAGGGATTAGCTTAATTTTACGTTTTTTAGAACCAATTTTTATACATGGATGTTCCAAGGATTTACTGCGTACAATGTGCGTACTGATTGTCATACCCCAATTGCTGCAAAATCGGCAAAATCAACACTTCTCGCACACTGTCTTCTTTAAAATCAGGCGAATTTAACTGGGTAAAATCAAAGTCTGGTAAAACAGAAAAGGTTGGCATAGTCGTAAATGAACAAAAATAGTTAAACTACTTGATTATACCCTAGAATACAAAAAAACAGTTATAAAGCTTTAGATTAATAGCAGAAATCATCCAAAGAAAGATTTTTGCGTTAAAAATAAAATTTCTTGAGTAACATGCAGTACAATATTCATAATTTCTGACTTTTATACTCTATCATATGTACTGAAAAGGACTAGATTTTATAATGGCTTTACTCCAGATTACTGAAGAAGGACAATCAACTGCGCCCCATCAACATCGTTTTGCTGCTGGCATTGATCTGGGCACAACTAATTCTTTAATTGCGAGTGTGAGAAATAGTATCGCAGAAACCTTGCCAGATGAACAAGGCCACCACTTATTACCTTCTATTGTGCATTATTCCTCTCAAGAAAATAGAGTGGGACATCAGGCAAAAGCCTTTGCTAATCAAGACCCCCTCAATACAATTGCTTCCGTTAAACGCTTGATGGGCAGAGGACTTGCCGACATCAAAACAACAGGAACACGCTTACCTTATGAGTTTGTGGAACAAACGCAAGGCATGCCATTAATCCGAACAGTGGTTGGAGATAAAAGTCCAGTTCAAGTATCTGCCGATATTTTAATTGATTTAAAACAACGCGCAGAAACAACATTAGGGGGGGAATTAACAGGGGTCGTGATTACTGTACCCGCCTATTTTGATGATGCTCAAAGACAAGCGACTAAAGATGCTGCAACTTTGGCCGGTTTGAATGTATTGCGTTTGCTTAATGAACCCACGGCTGCGGCAATTGCCTATGGTTTGGATAAAAATGCAGAAGGCGTTTACGTGATTTATGATTTTGGTGGTGGCACATTTGATGTCTCTATTTTGCATCTACAGCGCGGTGTATTTGAAGTGATGGCCACTGCGGGCGATTCGGCCTTGGGTGGTGATGATCTTGACCGTAAAATTGCCCAGTGGATAATGCAACAAGCTAATATTTCTGACAATGCAGAACATCATCATATTAGAGAATTATTGGATATTGCCCGTTCTGCCAAAGAAGTGCTCAGTATTCAGGAAACAACGTCTTTGAATATGACCTTAGAAGAAGGTAATCACTGGCAAGGGGAATTTTCTCGTGACCAGCTTTATGAATTGATCGATCCTGTGATTCAAAAAACCTTGTTACCTTGCCGTCGCGCTTTGAGAGATGCCGGTATTACCTCAGCAGAAATCAATGAAGTTGTGATGGTGGGTGGTTCAACCCGAATGCCGCGCGTACGGGAAAAGGTAGGCGAATTTTTTAGTTGTGAACCTCATGTTGATATTGATCCTGACAAAGTTGTTGCGATTGGCGCTGCGTTACAGGCTGATGTACTGGTGGGCAATAAATCTGGCGACGACATGCTGTTATTGGATGTTATTCCTTTGTCTTTAGGCATGGAAATGATGGGCGGTCTGGTTGAAAAAATTATTGCCCGCAATACGACGATTCCGATTGCCAAAGCCCAAGAATTTACCACTTTCAAAGATGGTCAAGCGGCCATTGCTGTACATGTGGTACAAGGTGAGCGAGAATTGGTTACAGATTGTCGTTCTTTAACTCGTTTTGAACTACGCGGCATTCCTCCAATGGTGGCAGGTGCTGCACGTATTCGAGTAACTTTTCAAGTCGATGCAGATGGATTACTTAACGTCTCAGCACAAGAACAGATCAGTGGTATTCATAGTGAAATTACGGTTAAGCCTTCTTATGGGTTGACTGATGGTGAAATTGAACGTATGTTAAAAGATTCAATGGCCCATATTCAAGAAGATGTTAGCTTACGTAATTTAAGAGAGCAACAGGTTGAAGCTGACCGTGTGATTAACGCTTTGCGCAGTGCATTACAAGCCGATCGGCGCTTGTTAAAACAAAATGAATTTTTAGAAATTAATCAGGCATTGGATAATTTGCTCAAAGTGAGAAATGGCCAAGAAGCTAAAATGATTAAACAAGCGATTGAACAATTAGATGAAGTGACGCAAACTTTTGCTGCACGCCGCATGGATGAAAGTATCCGCAAAGCAATGGCAGGTCACAAAGTTGACGAATTTATGACTGAAACTGAATAGGAGACAATATTATGCCTCAAATTGTATTCTTACCACATGAAGTCTTTTGTCCTGAAGGGGATGCTATTGATGTAATGTCTGGGACAAGCATTTTGGATGCTGCACTGGATAATGGAATTGAATTGGAACACGCTTGTGAAAAGGTCTGTAGTTGTACGACTTGCCATGTAATTATCCGTGAAGGCTTTGAGTCTTTAAATGAAGCGGATGAAAACGAAGAAGATATGCTAGATAAAGCTTGGGGCTTGGAAGCTGAATCACGTTTAAGTTGCCAAGCCATTGTTGGTGAAGACGATTTAATTGTGGAAATTCCCAAATATACCATTAATTTGGCTTCAGAAAATCATTAGGACATTAACTTATTTGGCAAGTGCTCCAAATCTGTTTAGCAAGGTAAATCTTGAACACCTTGACGGGCCTAATATGATTTATCGAAAGTATAACTCGTTTTTCAGGAGAGTAAGGCGACACTTTTTACCTGGGCGTACACCAATTTTCCAGGATGTAAATCAAGTAATGATGCAGACTTTCGAGTAATTCTGGAAAGCAGAGGCACACCTCCTGCAGTTAAACGCACTATCATTTGTGCCTCTCCTTCAAGCGTTAATGTGTCTACTGTGGTGGGGAAAATATTCAAAATACTGGTTCCCGTTTGATGGGTCAATGTCAAACTGACATCCCGCGCGATAATCCGCAACCTGGCAGAATGTCCCAATGGAAGTGCTTTATAGGCAACGGTAAAACGACCACCTGGAAAATCAAGATACGTTAGTTTGAAGTTCTCATCATGTTTGGCAACTTTTGCTTGAATTAATGTTTCAGCTTGGTTGCCATGTGCGAGTGGTAAATCCATACGGGTTAGCATTTCAACAATGGGTCCAACCACACTTACTTGCCCAGCATCCAGCAATACAAGGTGATCTGCTAGGCGGGCAACTTCATCAGGGGAATGACTAACATAAAGCACAGGAATCTCTAATTCATCATGCAGAGATTCAAGGTAGGGCATGATTTCCTGCTTGCGAACCACATCTAATGCCGATAAAGGTTCGTCCATCAATAATAAACGGGGACTGACAGCCAAAGCACGGGCAATAGCTACTCGTTGCCGCTCACCGCCTGATAATTGGGATGGATGGCGTTCAAGCAAAGGTCCAATATCCAGTAAGCTAATCGCTTTATCAAGAGAAATCTTACGTGAGGCTTTAGGGATACGTTTAAGGCCATATTCCAAATTACGTCGTACATTTAAATGAGTAAATAAACTGGCTTCTTGAAAAACATAACCTAATGCGCGTTTATGGGTTGGCACAAACTGTTTGCCATCCTGCCACAGATTATCACCAATGCGTAAAAAACCATTGGGACATCGTTCTAATCCGGCAATAGCCCGTAATAATGTTGTTTTACCACAGCCTGAAGGACCAAAAATGGCTGTAATTCCCTTATCTGGGGTATTTAAATCAATGTCTAAGGTAAAATTTTGCCGCGTAATCAAAAATCTTGCTGTAATCATAAAACGTTATACGAGTGAAAAACGGCGATTGAAAGCATAAAGGGTCATTAACATCAGAAAAGAAAGAACTAATAAGCTGCCAGATAACCAATGAGCATGAGTATATTCAAGTGCTTCAACATGATCATAAATAGCGATAGATAATACTTGAGTTTCACCTGGAATATTACCCCCAATCATCAATACGACACCGAATTCTCCTATGGTATGTGCAAATCCTAATACAGAGGCTGTTAAAAAACCAGGCCTTGCCAAAGGGATAGCAACAGTAAGAAATCGATCTAATGGTGATGCTCGCAAAGTGGCAGCGACTTCTAATGGACGATGGCCAATGGTAGTAAATGCATTTTGCAGTGGTTGTACGACAAAAGGCATAGAATAGAAAACAGAACCAATAACCAGTCCACTAAAAGTAAAAGCCAATGTTGAACCACCAAACCATTGTGTGAGTGAACTCAAGGGGCCATGCGAGCCAAGCATAATTAACAAGTAAAAGCCCAACACGGTGGGAGGAAGGACTAATGGCAAGGCAATGACTGTTTCTACTAAAAATTTATAGCGCCAACGACTGTAAGCTAACCACCAAGCTAAAGGGGTCCCGAGTAATAGCAAAATAAGAGTTGTTAAACTAGCGAGCTTAAGTGTAAGTACTAAAGCTGTCAGGTCTGCATCACTGAACATCATGGAATATCATAACCAAAACGGCGTATGATGGTTTGGGATTTATTGTTATTTTGTACAAAGTCCAGAAAATCTTGGGCAACGGGATTATCCTTTAGTAATACAGCTTGTTGTTCAATGGGTGTGTAAAGCGAAGCTGGCACTATCCAAACAGAGCCACTAAGATGTCTAACTTGAGAGAGTGCAACGAAACCTAGCTCTGCATTACCGCTTTTAACAAACTGAAGCGTTTGGCCAATGTTTTCACCACGCACCATACGAGTTTGTAAAGCCGTCCAAAGTCCACGTTTTTGTAAAAATTCCTGAGCAGCTTTGCCGTAAGGGGCGAGTCTGGGGTTAGCAATGGCTAAGTATTTAAATTTTTGAGTTGCCAATACGTTATCTTCAACATTAACATAATTTGCCCATGGACTCCATAATACCAGTTTGCCAATCACATAAGTAAAACGGCTGTCAGGTTGAATCAAACCTTCTTTTTCTAATAACTTTGGACGTTTTGTATCAGCGGCAAAAAAAGCATCAAAAGGCGCACCATTTTTAATCTGAGCGTAGTGTTTACCAGTAGCGCCAAAGATTAGAGTCACCTTATGTCCAGTACTTACCTCAAAATGCTTGCCAATACTTTTCATTGTTGCAGTAAAATTACTTGCAACCGCCACACGGATTTCATCAGCAACGACTTGTGCTACAGAAAGTATGAGTATAAAAGTTATCATTACCAAGCGAAATAATTGTTTCATATTTATTAAGTTTGTTAATTGATTTAAATATTTGGTAATCGTTTGGAAGATACCCACCTGGTTATATTTCCTATATAAAGTTTTTTCTGCAAGCCATAACTTCATTTGCGTATGCTTTAAATTTCAGGAAATTCGTCTTCCCAACGCCAATCTGGGCATAGTTCTTGCGCTTGGTTCAAAATAGACTGAATTTCTGGTAGGTTACGTTTTTCCCATAAACGATTAAGAATTTCTACTGGTACTTCTTCTATACGTTGGGCAATAATTGAAGCTGCGCTATACAAGGCAGTTCTGACTGCTTCTATGGCAGGCTCGTCTTCTTCTGCAAATAATTCATAGTCGTTAATCAAAGTATATAAGGGCGCAACACGCAGTTTATTATACATCCAATCAAAATCAAGTAACAAAGTTTTTAATTCGCCCTTGCGATTAGCATAGTATAAATGCAGGCATAGATTTTCAAAAAAGTAACCATCATTTGGACCACTGACCCAACCATGTTGATCGCAGCCGCGTCGGTAGGCTGCCAGTAAATGAGTATGCAGTTTATCCAGCTCTGCTTCTTGGGTGAGGTAGTCGTATTGAAAAGAGTGCAAACTAATATATTCAGCATCAACTTCTAGTAAACCTTTTTCCGCTAATTTGTCGATGAAAGGATAAATTTGATCATCTGAAATTTGGTAAAGGTAACGCCAGAGCATAGCTACCGCTACTTGAGGGATGCGAGTGTGATCAACAAATACTGCTAAAGTCAGGTAATAATCACCTTCTTCTCCCAACATTTCTACATTCATATGCAATGCTTGGGAAAGTGATGTGGGATGATTTTCTGGAAATTCAAAATCTGGGTTTTGTAAAGTTTCAAATGACTCTTTCCACATTTTAGGCGGTTGTTCACGCAAATAGCTTGCCATCAACTTAAGAATCATAGGAGAATAATTACATAAACGCGCCAGCATGTTCATCCGCATAGGCGCACTTTCTACCGTAATTTCTGGATTACCTAAAGTGTTTAAGAAAAATTCTATGGCTTGCGTCTCATGGAAAGGCTTTAATGGATAACCTTTTGCATTAGGAGAAAAATATTGCAAAATTCCCATTAAATCTTTTAGGGTCGTTGTCATCAGTGTTTGACAATGTTGGCCTTGAATATTAAATGCAAATACATCTTGAGTGTCATAAACATCATCAAAAATAAATAAACAGGCTCTTGTTCTGGTTAGCTCACCTAACTGACTAGCACAATCCTCACCATCAAAAGAGCTTGGCATTGCTCCACTTAAGGTATAAATTAACCT
The DNA here is from genome assembly GCA_016745055.1 of Thiotrichaceae bacterium. Lineage (GTDB taxonomy): Bacteria > Pseudomonadota > Gammaproteobacteria > Beggiatoales > Beggiatoaceae > JADGDF01. The sequence goes on from JADGDF010000180.1 coordinate 6,923, forward strand.
CACTTGATTTTCAAGAATATCTGGTTGCTGTCCCAAGGTGATCCAAAAAACACCATCGACAAATAACTGCCGAATACTTGTATTACGTGCAATTGCAGTTGCCAATACCGATTTACCAATGCCGCTTGCTGCTTCAATGACAACAGGCGGTTTTTGACCATCGGCACTCGCTTTGGCCATTAGGCGTGTGGCTATTTGCTTAAATAATTCTCTATTGGGAATCAGATGACTGGGTAATTCTGGAACATGGTGTAATTCGCCAGGCTTAGCATATTGCCTTAATTTACCTAACTGTAATCTAACTTTTTGTAGTTCATCTCCAAGTTGCTTTGCTATATTTTCTATAAGCAAACTTTTTTGAGCATCATTTTTTAAAGTTTTATAAGCTTGTAATTTATCCAAAAGTCCATTAAAAATTGAAAACTGCTGGTCGAGCATAGCAAGTTTTTGTTCTGCGAGTTTGTCGTCAGACATGGTGCAATACCCCTAGTGTAATTTTCGGTCACAGTAAAACTTTTATTATTATATCTTATCCAAAATTCAAGTTATCAAAATACAATAATCAAAATAAATGGGGTTGACAAGCGATAATTTAAATTGCGCACTTAAAATTATCATTTAAGCTTGATATATATCCAAAGCTCATCAACTTGATTTTGGAGGACTCAAAGCCTGATCTTACTTTCCTTGAATGGCCCAACATTATTTGTCGAAAGTATATCCACATTATCTGAAAATTTTAGTTTAACTTTTCAAATTATTTTACTATAGAACGTGAGTTTAATGTGTTAACAACTTGAATGTAATTCATTTTAAACATATATATTTGTAATATCATTGATATATAAAGATATATAAATATTATTAGAGTTGTATCACGGAATTTAAGATGGTATTTTGCGAAAAGGAGGATATAAGAAAGAACAAGTTTTGTAAACTTAGGAGAACGAGTATGAAAA
>JADGDF010000310.1 GCA_016745055.1 Thiotrichaceae bacterium
CTTTGGTAATTGCATTTTATGGTTGTGCCTTATTATTCGGCATTTTAATGACGCTATCCATTGGTGGCGCAGATATGCCTGTCATCATTTCTTTATTTAATGCATTGACAGGTTTAGCGGTTGGTTTTGAAGGTTTTGTGTTAGGCAATGCCGCCATGATTATTGCGGGCACCGTGGTCGGCGCAGCGGGTACGTTATTAACCCAATTAATGGCAAAAGCCATGAACCGTTCCTTGGCCAATGTCTTGTTCAGTGGGTTTGGCAGTAAACAATCGGGGCCAGCAGAAGATGTCACTGGTAACCTAAAATCTATTGATGCCAGCGATGCCGCAATTATGATGGCCTATGCCAGTCGGGTTGTTATTATTCCTGGTTATGGTATGGCGGTCGCGCAGGCGCAGCATAAAATCTGGGAATTGACGAAAACATTGCGAGATGGTGGGGTCAATGTCAAATTTGCGATTCATCCGGTGGCTGGTCGAATGCCAGGTCACATGAATGTGTTACTGGCAGAAGCGGGTGTGCCCTACGATATTATTGCGGATTTGGACGAAATCAACGAAGAATTTGATCAAGTAGATGTTGCCTTAGTGATTGGTGCGAATGATGTAGTCAATCCTGTCGCACGAACTGATTCAAGCAGCCCTATTTATGGTATGCCCATTTTAAATGCGGATCATGCTAAAAACGTGATTGTCATTAAACGTGGTCAAGGTAAAGGGTTTTCAGGCATTGAAAACCACCTGTTTTATGCAGATAACACCAGAATGTTATACGGTGATGGTCAAAAAATGGCAGCTGAGTTAATCCAAGGGGTGAAAGCGCTTTAGCTAGAAAATAATGCAGGAGGCATTAAATATAGCGTTATCCTTAGAATCGTTGCCAAATGAGAAGTGTGATGCGATAAACGATGGATAGCGCTCTATACTTACCTTCCTTACGAGCTAGGTGTATAAAAGTATGAACGCTTATTTTCCAAAAAGAGGCTATTTATTTGTTGTAAATATATTTAATATGCCAATTTACTTTCATTGGACATTTCCTGCTGTCGGTTTGTTTATAGCGTTTTTTCTAGGAGATGTGAGTTGGATAACAGGCATATCTTTAACTGTTGCCTACACTTCCCTGATTTTAATACATGAATTAGGACATGCTTTAGCAGCTATTTATTTTTCACATAAGGTAAGGGTAATATTAATAACTGGCGCAGGTGGTTGGTGTTTTGCAGACGAGCCACAAACAACATTGTCAAAATTTCTTTTTTATTCAGGTGGAATATTAGCCCAACTTATATTCCTTATAGCAGTGCTTTTTCTACTTTATGTATTTGGTGAACCTTCTTCATTAATGCTTAGCTGTTTTGTTTTTATTTATACTATAATAAATGTTATATTGATTATTATTAATATAATCCCAAGTAAAAATACTGATGGATTAGCATTATTAAACCTCATGCTTAACCGATAAAAGGTTTAACAGTATGAAATTAGGAAGTTAGAGGAGTAATTTGAAGAGAGGGTAAGAGATAATCAAACCAAAAGCCAAGTTGGGTAATGGCTCAAATTAGGCTACGAAGAGCAATTATGACACACATGTATTTTAGAGAAAACAGAACGCAGCCTCATTTAGAAATGGATTACGGATTGTCAGAATCAAGTAGGACGCTCCAAAAAGTGGAAGACAACTTTAAGAGAAGTGGAAAGTTTAGTTTTGCAGGCTTGAAAGCTATCTATCAATGTATGGTTGCGGATCCACAGAACAAAAAATTGAACGACCCAAGAAACGACAAAGAATTCATGACAGGGGTAAAAAAACGCCACACTCAAAAAGCGCAACTAATGGTGGACTTTAATAGTAAAAAGGTCGCCTCCACTTTTTTTGCTAAAGGGAGTGTTCACGACTTTAACATGTTCAAACCAAGTCTCAAAAAAACTAAGTTTTGCTCTTCGCTTCAACCTTA
>JADGDF010000181.1 GCA_016745055.1 Thiotrichaceae bacterium
TAGAGAACAGTCAGCACATTTAGCTCATGTTGTTAATGATTATGAACAATTAGTTTCAACGTTAAAAGATATTTCACAGCGATTTTCCTATGGTTGCTCAAACAATAAACGCAGGAAGAAACTCAACACTGTTGACCAAATGGCCAATTGGAGTGCTTAAATTGATGCCTATGCGGTTTCATTACATTGCACCGACCCTACAATTTTGCTTTATGTTTATCCACCACATTAAAACCAGAAATACTCATAAATGACGTTAGATAGCAAAGTTAATAGTGGGCAAAAAAAAGGACGTTTGCTCATTCTACAACCTGGCTTTATATCCATCTCCTTGGTTTGCAGCAGGGTGATCATCAGGCCATTGATCTGTTATCTGGTCCTCCGAAATCAAATGCTAATAGAAGTATCAATGACACATTCGCGTGACACAAACCATGGATGAAATTCTCTAAAATTCGTTTACCTAAAAATGCAAGACTCCGTATAAAAAAAATAAAACAAAAAACACATGCCAGAGCGTGGAAGTGGGAGATTTTGGCTACTTGATTGAGTTACGATTTTTTTCTAGGAGTAAATGAGCCTCTTCTTGAGACGAATCGCAAACTTCTATTGTGCGCTTAGCATTTACTACTAATTGTAAATATTCTAAAATTTTGGTGTGAGATAATTTTATATCGCCATTCAAAGCTAATTTTGCTAATTCTAATGCAACATCCTTATCGCCTTTTTTAAGTGCATCAAGGTACCAATTTTTTGCTTGATTAAAATCACCTATAGACGAGTAATAAATTGCTACATTTGTATATGCAGCCAAATCCCCATATTGAACCGCTTTTTTATAGCAAGACATAGCTTCTTTTTTGTCTTTTTTCGTTCCTACACCTTCATCATAACAATATCCTAAATTAAGTAGTGCATTTATATCACCCTGCTTAACTGCTTCATAAAAAAGTTCAAAAGCCTTTTTATCGTCACCTTGTTCCCATGCCAAAGACGCTTGTTCGAATAAACTAGTCACCATTATGTATATTACAAATAAAACTATTCAGACAGCCACAAAAAGTTGGACGGGGTTTGTAACCTCATTCATAACATTTGGAAGCAGGTTACAAACCTGCTTCTGCGAAGATAAGTGATAAAGATTATTTGTAATGGCTATAATCAGTATGCTGACGATGTTCAAACTGTCGTTCCAGTGTAGAGGCTTCCTGTTTGAACAGATGCATGAGAATCCTAGCACTACTTTCTAAATCAATCAACGGTGCACCTTCGTCTAAACCATGAAAATTGACAGGAGGTCCCATGTTTTCGGTGAAAAGAGGACCTGCTGCCACCAATTCTGGATGTCCTTTAGCGTCAGTTCCCCCTCCAATAGCAAACATTGGACAATTTGTTCCCATCGCCGCACGGTAAGCTGTGTTAATTTTGAATAAGTTGGTACTACGAGGATTGCTAATATCAGGGCCAATAGCACCACCATTTTCGAGTGGAGTAAAGCTAACCATGACTTCAGCACCCCCTGCATCGTTTCGATAGTTAGTCACTAATTGTTCAAATACCGATTTGAATAGGCTATCTCCTTCTAATTTACCTTCACTGCCATCCCAACCTTTACTATGATGTCCAATAGCATAACGAATATCAATTTCCAACGAAGCTGAACTGTCTTCCTCTGTTTTTAAAGTAGTCAGGCCGTAAGTGGTGCCATTGCCTTTATTGAAAATGGTATCAAAACGTTCTAGCAAATCTGGGTGAGTTTCTCCCATCGTATAAGTACCAAAAGCCCAGCGGACGAAACGAGATAGTTCACCAGCCGGGTTATTGGCTAAGGTGCCATTATCTACTAGTCCAGCCAGGAAATTAGTCAACGCCACTACAGGGTTAGCACCGTTAACTCTATTTTCGGTTGGCGCTGAACCGTGCTGAGCACTAGCTACCAGCGTTTTGAGCACTACACTATCTGCGTTGTGGGTAACTTCTAATTCTGCAGGTCGATAATTAATATCATCAAAACGGTAAGCTTGGTACCATGCTTCAACATTATCAGCGAAGATGTTTAAGGCATTGCTATTTCCTATAATCGTTGCTTCGGCACTGGTTGGAATCATATTGACCGGCCCCTCGGCAGAAACGAGTTGGGTAATGTGAAGCGAATCAGCCAGTGGTGTAGATACAGCGTCAGCGGCAACGGTAAATTTTGGACGGTCGATACCCTTTTCAGCACGAATACACCAAAAAGCATCAAATACAACACCTAACTCTGGTTTTTCCTCTGGATGAGCCTCGTAGTATTGTGGCGTTGACATATCGGTTTCCTCCGAAGTATCAAGCAATAATTCCAATGTAACGTTATCCAGAGATTGTGCTTGAAGGGATGTCAAAGTTTGAGTTAGTACCTCAAACGCAGTCACAGCAGGCCCTTTGTCGTCAATCGAACCACGACCAACCAAAAATTCTACAGGCGCGTTATTATAAAGTCTAACTTCTACTCGTGGATTAAATGGTTGCCAATCATTGTTACCAGGACCAACTGTGTCAAGATGGCTGATGATGGATATCTTGCGATCCCCAATACCAGCTTTCCAGCCAAATACTCGATATTTCTCGTCTTCACTTTGCCAATCAAAAGATTCGAGTTTGTGTACGCTACCATCGTTGAAGGCATCGACCCATGGCTGAAAGTAATCCCGTCGAATTATCTCTAAATTTTCAATGACATCTGGATTGTCGTCACCGCGATAGGTTTTTATTTTGATCAGATCACAGGTACGTTGGATAATTTGATCCATATTAATACCTGAAGTGGGAGTGTCAGTTTTTGCAACTGGAGAATTACAGGCATCATCGGCAGAAACCTGTGTAGCAATTAGGAACATTCCTGCTACTAAACTTGACAGGATTAAAAAATGCGTGGATACATGTTGAGACCAAATTTTCATTTAGGTTTCCTTTTAAGTTTGTTTCACAATTAAAGAGGTACCTTATTTCAAAAAGTACCTCTAATGGGTTACTACCTATACTCAAGACTAATCAAAATTCGGTTACACCTAACCTAATAGATTTTCTCGTACAGCGCAGCATGTAGCAGAAAAACCGAACTTTGACATGCAATAAGTATATTTATGTCATACCATAGCCCATATCTCGCGCTACTTCACAAACAATAGAACCAAATTCTGCGACTACATCTTTTAAGAATGGAACACCATCATGACTTTCTGCCAACCAAGGATCCATAATGACAGAACGCATGACTCTGATGGAATCAGTGCTCCATTCGGTACCACCTTCTTGTCGCAACAAGCGGTTAGCGTAATCGTTAAAGAACACATCCCCATAGCCCGATTTCGGGAAACTGGTGGCACTGGTGACAAAGCGATAATCATGAATATTGTCATACAGTTTGACACCGCAACGATTGAAAATTTCGTCGTTAAAAGCATTGGCATCAGCAAGGTCAGTATTCCAAACACCATCTGAACGTCTAAAATTGAAAGCAAAGCAGAGAATATTGAGATCAGCCCCTTGCTCTTTCAATATGTCCATTGCTTTTGGGTCTTGAATAAAATCATTGTAAGTTTTTTCATGCAAGGACTTGAGAGTTGCAGGTTCAATTTCCTGAGTATGTGGAACAGGCTCCACATAAAAATTGTCACTTTCTTCATTCAATGCTAATAGAGCAAGATGGAACATTTTACAATTGAATAATGTTCTACCCAACAATGTGCCATAACCACTTGGATCAGCAGGAATCACTGCATGACTGAGATAAACGCCTGCCGCTGCAGCACCAGGTTTGGAACCTTCAATACCATATAGTCCCATTACTAAATCCTCTTCAGGATAGTTATGTTCATTGCCAAGTTGACACTGATCATCAATTGGAGTACTGCCTTCATTACCTGTATTAGTGTACGGTGCTGAAAAAGCTACCAGACTACGCATTAGTTTGTTGCGGTAGCAAAATGCGCCTGCTGGATAGGGGATGTAACCAGTTTTGTGGGGATCAACCGTGATGGTATCTGCTTCCTTTATATGTTGATATTGCCTAAGTACGTAATCACTCATGGGCAGAACAGGTACGGGTTCGTTCTCAGTTGGCAAAGCGGCAATCTTTGTTGCAATACGAGGTAGCATAGAAGCAAAGTAACCACCCCAAGCACCGTCTGCATGCACGGAGAAATCAAGTCCCTTAGCCCGCATATCGGCTCGTATACTTAAAATCTTGTCAATAGGATCGACATTACCTTCTTCAGTAGTACCAAATACGGCAGTAACGCTAATGACTGGTTCAAATGCCGCTTTACATTTAAGCAGTTCTGAGTATAATTCAGCAGCATCCATACGGCCGTACTTATCCAGGGGAATAGCACGCAAATTCTTGCCACCGACGCCTAAAATTGCTGCACCTTTGGGGAGTGAATAATGCTTGGACGCGGGTACAAAATAGACTGGTGGCTTTATCGCATTAGTGCCATCTACTGGAGGCAATAACTCTTCAGTATAAAGGCCCAACAGACCTGCATTCTGAAGCAAATAATCATAAGTATTATCTTCCAGCAATTGTTGGGCATTTTCCTCCGATTCACCTGCATCAGTCATTGTTTTAATCAGTTGTGCAGGAAAGGACAACGTTTCATCTAAAGTTAGGTTTAACAATTCCCAAGAATTGAGTTCAGTAATATTTTTTGTATTTTCGTCGGGCAGTGTTACCACTAAATCAGTGACACCTGTCAGATTTCCAGATTCCACTGCTTTTTTGATAGCAATTGGGTAGTATTTGGCGTTGCGGCCTGCCCACAACGCTTCAATATTAGCTGTAGTACCTCCACAAGTGAGGTGTCCCCAACTTAAGACACCTTCACCTTCTGTTTGGTACCCAAACATTTCACACAAATCTTTTCCAACCAAATACTCCAAGATGGTTGTGACTGGAGAAGCTTCAGTCGCTGTGTTGTTTTGGTTATAAAGCATACCTGCCACATAGGCTACCATGCCCGGTATAGTTTGATCCCAACACATATGCCCTTGATAACGCATGCTGGAAAATGGTGCTGATCCCTTGAGCTGCGCCAAAAGTTTGAATAACTCGCTTTTCGTACGTCCTATTGCATCCAAATAACCTGGTTCGCGTTGAATGGCATCGTTGATAACAACGGGATCCTCTGGGTGAAAACCTCGCCGCCAATAGGCATGATCAGTAATTGCTTCTTCTACCAACTTCATAAAAATATCCAGATTTTCTGCTCGCGGTCCTAAAAACCAAGCAGCTACCTTACGATCACCTTCAGAACCAAGATCAACAGATGTACTACCAACTTTTTTCTGATTTAACCCTTTCGAGCATTTAGATGCTTCTAGCTTATTTACTGATTTAATGATACCACTGCCAACAAATGGTTCATGTTTCATAGCCGTTCTCTTATAAGATTTAAGTTAGTGGTTGCAAGTTACTCAAGCATAAAAAGTTGCTGCTCAAATATGGTCTATTACACCAGTTATTTTTGGTGTTAAATAACGCCATTTTTTATATTACTAAATTTCAAGTTGAAATATAAGCATGTTTTTTTATTGATAGAATAAAAAATTATTAGCTAAGGTTATTCTTTCTGTAAAAGAGCGTTTTTAGATTGAATTAGGTACGCACTACGCGCTGTCACTTTGCAAAATGAGGATAAAATATCTATGACTAAATTAAGTATCAATAGATTACCTCAACCAGTCAATGCCAATGCCTCTTTTAACTGCTACAATACAAACATTCTCTATCAGGCTTAATACTATTTTCCGAACACTATGAAATTTGCCTTTGTATTTGTTTGCCAAGCAGGCGAATTAGAAATTCAGTCGATGTTATTGGCAGCCTCTTTGCGCCAACAGTTTGGTTACACTCCTGAATGTATCGCGGCAATCCCCCAACCTGAAAGTCGATGGGGTACATTGTCACCTGATACGTTGTCATTGATTCAAACATTGAAATTGCGTAAGGTACTCATTACGAATCCTGTGGATCAAAACTATGGGATAGCCAATAAGATTGGATGTTTGGATGTAGAAACCAATGCTGACTTGTTGATTTTTCTTGATAGCGATATTTTATGTTTGCAATATTTTTCGCCAGAAACACATTTTAAAGCTCAATTTCACGCTAAACCTGCTGATTTAGCCACATTTACTAAAGATACTGCGTTGTGGCAAAAAATTTATGGGTTATTTCAATTGCCATTACCCACTTGGCGAGTGGTTTCGACGGTTTCTAATGAAGTGATGTTACCCTATTTTAACTCCGGAGTAACCGCAACTAAACGGGGATTAAATTTTGCTCAAACTTGGGCACAATGTTGTCAAACAATAGATGCGGATAAAACGATTCCGAACAAACGTCCATGGCTTGATCAAGCTGCACTTCCTCTAACTGTTACAAAGCTGAATCTTACGCATCAATGCTTGGATGAACGGTTTAATTTTCCTCTGCATTTAAAGCCACTGCCATTAGAGTTACCTTTTTTGTGTCATTATCATTGGCCAACAATTTTACGGCGAGAACCTCGTTTAAATAAATTAGTGACTGATTTAATTTTTCGTTATCCATCGTTAACAAAATTGCTAAAAAGGTTGCCAACTTGGGAAATTTTGCTCAAACCGCATGTTTTACATAAATTTCCACGACGTTTATTTCAAAAACCTGTTCAAAAATCTTGCGTTCAAGCGTTCAATGCAAAACCTGAATTACTGATTACAGGTATGCCACGTAGTGGTACGAGTTATTTATGTCGTTTGTTGCACAGCTTACAAGATTGCGTGATTATTAATGAACCCACAGAAATTTTTCCAATTTTAATTGAAGATAAAATCCCGTGGCGATTAGCTGTTTATCATGAAGGATTGCGACAAACGATTTTAGAAGGATTTGCCATAGAAAATAAGGTAAGCTCAGGAAAAGTTGTCGAAGATACTAATATTGAAGATGCACGCCAATTATATGTACCCAAAGTTAGTCATGCTGATTTTTTACTTGGCACTAAAAATACTTTAGCCTACCTAGCAAGATTACGTCAATTGAGGCAGGTGATGCCAAATGCAAGGATTATTGCTTGTATTCGACATCCCCTTGATACTATTGCCTCTTGGAAAACCAGTTTTCCTCATTTACAACAGGCTGATGTAAATAATTTTCCTCTAGGTCATCCTGATGATCCCTTTTTAGAACAATGGCAAAGGGAACAATTGCAAGAAATTGCCAACACAGATTTTTTACCTTTAAAACGCGCTTTGCTGTGGCGTTATTTGGCAGAATGTTTATTATATTTTCAATCCCAATTGACTTTAGTACATTATGAAACCTTGGTACAACAACCTTTAAAAACCTTAAAATCTATCTTAGCTACTGTGCCAACGCCCCATTTATACCCAACCGAAAAAATTGTGGCTTCTACGGTGAAACATAAAAGGGAAGTTTTGGAAGAAAATGATAAGCAAGCTATTCAAGATGTTTGTGCGCAAGCCGCAAAACTATTGGGTTATCATTTATAAATTGAAAGTAAAAAACCTTATTTCCTTCCCTCCTAAAGAACACTGCCATTAAGTTAAGCGCGTAGGAGTGCAAACTTTAGTTTGCGCATGCAAGATAAATCTTGCACTCCAAACTGAAAAATCCTTAACTAAGCTGACAAAGAAAGGGGGGAGAAATTTATGCTAAGGAACGGAAACTAAATAAAATTAGAAACAAGACCTGGCAGGTTTTGAGAATCTGTTTAAAGTCATTGAAAAAGTCAAAAGTTTGTCAGATAATGAAGTAATGAGAAAAACATACCCCAGCAACCTAAGTGGCAAACAATTTGAACAAATC
>JADGDF010000020.1 GCA_016745055.1 Thiotrichaceae bacterium
CTTATTGATTTATATGATGAAATAATTGGAGTATGTGCCGGACTATGGAACTTTTATCTAGCTAATTGATTGATTTTTAACGGGATACAACTCTATTCAAAAACGTCGTTTGGGACTAGACAAAGGGCGCTTTACTGTGCCAGACGATTTCGATGCACCAAACACAAGGATTTTTATGGTACGTAGCCTTTTGTTGGATACCCATGTCTGGCTATGGATGCACCAAAATCCTGATAAGTGCGTGCCATCGGTGCATGAACGTTTTCTGGCACAAAAAACCTAAGAGAATTTGATTTGAGAGATGCTAATTTAACGCAAATTCACGCATTAGACACAGACTTCCGTGGTGCTAACTTAACGGGAGCTTGCATAAAAAACTGGAACATTAATAGCGAAACCAAGTTTGATGGTGTTATTTGTGATTACGTATATTTGGAATCCAATCAACAAAAACGTTATCCTCCTGCTCCAGAAACTTTTAAACCAGGAGACTTTGCTAAACTATTTCAAACAGTCGGAGAAACTATAGAACTCTTCTTCAGAGAGGGTATTGACTGGCACGCTTTTTTAGCCGCTTTTAACGAATTCAAACAAACTTACAGTGATGAAGAATTTTCTGTACAAAGCATTGAGCAAAAAATGGGAGGCTCACTTTTAGTTAAACTCACTGTACCTGAAAATTCCACCGAACAAAAGAAGGCAAAATACACTAATTCCCTTCATGAACTATACGAATCTAAACTAAAACTCATAGAGCAGCAAAAACAGCTGTTAGAAAAAACTGTTATAAACTGAGCAGGGTACCGTAGGAGTTATAATGATTTAAAAACAAGCCATTCCAATTTAGAAATAATGGCTAAAACACTTGCTCAAGCTCAAAAAGTAGAAATTAATCAGGAGATAAAAGCAATGGCTGGCAACGATTACAGTGGTATGACAACAAATATTCACGACAATGCAGTCGTCACATTTGGCGATGTCAGTGACACAGTGGCTCAAACCATCAACCAACTTCCTCAAGAAAATGGCGCTAACAAAGAAACCTTGAAAGAGTTATTAACCAAATTGCAGACTTTAATTGAAAAAGCCGAAGAATTAGAACAATCCACCAAAATAGATGCGCTTAAACATGTTAGCAAAAGCAGGCATCAATCCCAATGTCATCGGTAAACAAGCTGCTTTTACCTATTTTGAAGAACTGACCCAAGCAGTTCTTATCAGCGCATTAGGGGGAGAAATTAACAAATTGCTTTCAGGTATTATCACTTATTTACCCAAATAGTCAGACAAACATGGTTAGTAACCAGATGACGCAGGGGCAGGTTACAAACCTGCACCCACAGATTTAGATTTGGCAGGTCTTATTTCATATTTTCAAACTTTCATTCTCTAGCAGCCGTCGCCACCTCCACAGCCACCGCAACAGCCACCGCACCCACCTCTGTTACCCAAAAAAGAATTATTTCCTTTTTTTGAACGACTATAGCTAGAGTAACTAGCTCGCTGTGACAAAGAACCGACTAATACCATACCACTACCAATTAATCCCATTGTCACTAGCATACTAGGAGGTAAAATCATTAGACATAAGCCTGAGCAAAGTAGCACTGCCCATCCCATTTTATTAATAATATTACTTAGCATGGTGCTTTTTTACCCCCTTCTTTTATATTATATCGTCATCCTTACATATATAAACCTTGACTAAATTAGATTTCCTTCCTTTTTTAACAAAAAACTGCAAATACACTAAATAACTAACAAATCACAAAATTCCCCTTGTAACTTATTGATTTTAATTATTAATGTATATATCAACCTTTAAACTGACTTAAAACTGTAACAATTCAAACCCTAACACATAACATGGTAAGTTATCACGTCAATGCTAGAATTTAGTGACTTCTTTAATAAATAGTGCCATTTTTTCTTCGTCTTTAATACCTTTTTCCTTTTCAATTCCACCACTGACATCTACTGCATAGGGTTTAACTTTAGAAATAGCTTGTGCAACATTATTAACAGTCAATCCACCAGCTAGAATAATGGGTTTTGATAAATTGTTTGGAATTTGTTGCCAGTCAAAAGTTGTGCCTGTCCCGCCTTTTACTCCTTGAACATAAGCATCTAATAAAATTGCGCTTGCCTTAGTGTAATTTTCAAAAAATTCATGCACATTAGCTTTAGGCTTCATACGCAATGCTTTGAGGTAAGGTTTGCGAAAACTTTGGCAAAAATCCGGCAATTCTTCCCCATGAAATTGTAAACGGTCTATAGGTATTTTATTTAGGATGGTATTGATAAATTCAAGCTCTGGATTAACAAATAAACCAACAGTCGTTACAAAAGGTGGTAAAGCTTCAATAATAGCTTGTGCTTGTTCAATCGAAACATTTCTTGGACTTTTTGCGTAAAAAACTAACCCAATAGCATTTGCACCAAGTTTTGCAGCTAGAATGGCATCTTGCGGACGAGTGATACCACAAATTTTAATCCGAGGGGAAGAAGAGTATATTTCCATTATATTTAAGAGAATTTAATTGCGTTGCTGAAATAAAATTGACGAAAATGCACAGTAGGAGACTACAATTTACCTTTAATTTGAGTAATAGGTAAACAATTACTTTTTATTAGCATTATTTGAAGTGTTACTCGAATTACATTCAGTAAACATTTCATCTATATAAAAACTACATTCTCTTTTACCTTCTTTGTTAAAAAAGATGAGATCAATTAAGGCACCACCAAATACAATTAATAAAAGCACAAAAATTAAGGTAGCTAATTGTTTAATAAAATTTTGTAAAAATTTCCATAAAGTATCAAAAAAATGGAGAAATAAAAAAAATATAATTGAAATGCCAACCAGAGCACCTAAAAGCTCAACCAGTGAACCTGTTACAATTAAATTCCAAAAACTATTAAAAAGGGTATTTGCAAGTTCTGATATTTTCTGCAAACTATCTCCTGATAAGGGCTGTGACATATATCATTTCCAAGTTTTATACTCGCTACTTCTGAAAAATTAGCATAGGAGATTTACCAATGATTTGAAAGTTATCAGTCAGAAGTAAGATTAAGAATTCAAAGTAAATGCCTAAATTTAACAAAAAAGATTTAAAATTAATCACCTTTACATTATAACTTAGGAATAGGAATTAAATAACATCCATAAATTTTCAATCAGACCTGGCAGGTTTTAAAAAACTGCCAGGTCTTGTTCTGATTTTATTTAGTTCCCGTTCCTTACTTATCCTTTGAGTTCATAAGTCACAAGTCCAGAAATATTAGCTAACATTTTTAATTAATCTAAACCATAGAAGCTCTAATGTAAAATATCTACTAATTTAATGGCCACAGTGCATAACACCAAACTTAATATAAAAAAAGTGAGAATGCTACTTAGTCCTGATAAACTAAGCCATCATACGTACATTCATTGCAGAACATGATAAAATGCCAATGTCCAACATCAACTTCTTTTTTGGGCGAATTTCATGGAAGAAAGCGAATTATTGCGCTATAGTCGACAAATTTTACTCCCTCAAATTGGGATTGAAGGACAAACTCGTTTAGCTCAATCAACTGCGTTAATTGTTGGTTTAGGAGGCTTAGGGTCACCTGCTGCTATGTATTTAGCAGCCGCTGGCATTGGTCACCTTATACTATGTGACTTTGATGTAGTTGAAATTTCTAACTTGCAGCGCCAAATAATACATACAAACAATCAATTGGGCCAAACAAAAGTTGAATCGGCCCGTATTCGTTTACAAGCATTAAACCCACTTTTAACTATCACAACGTTTCATCAGCAATTAGATACCGGTTTTCTGATTCAACAGCTTGCTGGCGTGGATATTGTGTTAGACTGTTGTGATAATATGAAAACTCGTTTAGCGGTGAATCAAGCCTGTGTACAAATGAACACCCCCTTAGTTTCTGGGGCTGCAATTCGTATGGAAGGACAACTTGCTGTATTTCAGGGTTATTTACCTAAACATCCTTGCTACCGTTGTCTGTATCCAAAAGCAGCGGAGTTGGAGACTACCTGCACACAAAACGGGATTCTAGCGCCAGTAACAGGTGTAATTGGCAGTTTGCAAGCTTTAGAAACCATCAAGTTTTTACTAGCTGTGGGAGAAGCTTGGGTAAGCCAACTTTTTATCTTTGATGCTTTAACAATGGAAGGTTATCAAATAAAATTACCAAAAAATCTTGATTGTCCAGTATGCAGCAATATCAATAGGTAAGAAAGACTTCCGCATGATGGCCTCGTATTTTACGAAAAGGTGACCACTATGGAAACAAGTGCATCAACACAGCCAAGCATTCTAATTGTGGATGACAGCGAACAAAATCGTAAAATATTCTCGCTGATGCTAAAACGGTTGGGGTATAAAGCGCAATTTGCCGAGAATGGCCAATGTGCCTTGGATAAAGTGCAGCAACAAAATTATGATCTCATCTTTATGGATTGTGAAATGCCAATAATTGATGGTTATACCGCCACGCAGCGTATTCGGCAGCAAGAGCAACAACAGAACCAATCACGCACAATCATCATTGCACTTTCCGCTTACTCATTGCCAGAACATCGTGAGGCAAGTCTTGCCGCTGGCATGGATGATCATGTCAATAAACCATTACGTTTAGAAACATTAAAAGCTGTTTTAGCTCAGTGGTTGGAAAAGTCTTCTGTATTACATAATGAAAAAAATCATTCACCCATGACAGTCAGTGTCTTAGATACCAGCATTATTGAAGATTTACGCAAACAATTAGGGGATGATGTTGAATTTATTCTTCATCAATTTTTAGACTATATGTCTCACCAACTACAGGCAATCCAAGCAGCAACACTTGAAAAAGACAGTGAGTCTATTCGTCACATTGTTCATCAATTTAAAGGAGAAAGTTTACAGATTGGGGCAACTTCTTTAGGCGAAATTTGTAAAAATATTGAAACTTTTGCCAAACGGCAACAGATTGACGCTATTTCTGCCACAATTCCTCAACTTAAAACTGCCATTGAACATGTACATTCAGCTATCCTAGCGCAACACTTTTCCTCATGAATAAATCCGCCGCCCATATTCTTGTTGCCGATGATGCCCCATTGATACGAGGTATGCTCGTCAGAATGCTGCGTAAATATGGTTATTATGTGGGCGAAGTGGAAGATGGGGAACGGGCAATTCAATATTTTCAGACTTATCACCCCGATCTTATTTTAATGGATGCAGATATGCCAGTGCTTGATGGCGTTGTCGCTTGTAGCCAGATAAAACAATTGCCCAACGCGAAATATGTACCCGTTGTTATTGTCACCTCATTCGTCGAAAGAGAGTGGATAGATAAAGCTTATGCCGCAGGTGCAACTGACTATATTACAAAACCAGTTAATTGGGATGTATTACGCAATCGAGTACACTATATTCTACAGGCAAAAAGGGCAGAAGAAGCCCTATTTGACGAAAAGGAAAAAGCACAAATTACCTTAGCCTCTATCGGTGATGGTGTTGTAACAACTGATGCTCAAGGGTTAGTCGAATATATCAATCCAATCGCTAATAAATTAACTGGTTGGTCTGTCACTGAAGCCAAAGGATTACCGCTGAATCAAGTTTATTCCATTATTGAAGAAACCACGCAACAAACAATTCATTTTCCTGTCGAACGTTGTTTGAAACAAGGTGAAACAGTTGACTTATCTCATAATACCGTATTAGTTCATCGTGACCAAGCCACAAAATTTGCCATTGAAGATACAGCAGCGCCTATTACTGACCGTAAAGGCAAAATCATCGGGCTAGTGCTCGTTTTTCGAGATGTGACTGAAAATCGTGAAATGACCCGAAAGCTAGCTTATCAAGCTAACCATGACCCTCTAACCAGTCTATATAATCGCCATGCATTTATGAATGGCCTAATGCAAAAGCCACATGAATCTCCAGGTAGTATGTTGGTCTACATGGATTTAGATCAGTTTAAAACAGTCAATGATACCTGTGGACATGAAGCTGGTGATCAACTATTAAAAAATGTGGCTTTGATTTTAAAAAAGAAAATCACGCAATTCGCTTTGGAAGATAATGCCATGCTTGCTCGCTTAGGGGGAGATGAATTTAGCTTATTATTAAGTCAATGCTCCTTGGAAGCTGCAACAAAATTAAGCCAACAACTTTGTGAATGCATTCAAAATTTCAAATTTTTCTGGGAGAAAGAAGGGCAAAAACATGTGTTTGCTATTGGTATTAGCATAGGTATTTTGCCAATTCCAAGTGATTGTAGCACTTCCCATAAAAATCTGTTAGCAATGGCTGATGCTGCTTGCTACGCAGCTAAAAATGCGGGTAGAAATCAAGTACATATTTACCAAAAAGGGGATGAAGATGAAACGATTCAATCTCTGTCTTTGATCAATGAAAATTTAGAAGATACAACTGGATTTCGTTTATTTTCACAAACAATACTCCCTTTGAATGCGACCCCAGATCAACAATTGCGTTATGAAATTTTACTACGTATGAAAAATCAAAAAGGAGACTGGTTACGACCTGGTGCCTTCTTATCTACTGCAGAACGTTATAATTTAATGCCGGCTATTGACCGACGAGTAATCACTGAGTTGATGCATTGGTTTGAAAAGTCTACCACTCAACTATCAAAAATTGCATTTATTTCAATCAATCTTTCGCATCACTCGCTCACAGACAAAGATTTTTTTGCATTTTTAACCAGTTTTTTAAAAAAGTATCCAAAAATTGCAGCTAAAATTTGCTTTGAGATTCCAGAAACAATAGTTATTACTTACTTTTCTGCTATTCACCACTTTATTCATCAAATAAAACCTTTGGGCTGTAAAATTATTATTGATAACTTTGGAGTCGGTATGCTCTCCTTCCATTATTTGAAAATTTTAGCCGTTGATTTTGTAAAAATTGATAAAAATCTTAGTAAAAATATCTTAAAAAGCGTCGTTGATTTAACGATTATTCAATCCATTATTACGGTGACAGAACACCTTAATATTCAGACTATTGCGACTTGTATTGAAGAAGAAGAAGTTTGCAAACAACTACAAACCTTAAAAATTGACTATATTCAAGGTCATTGGTTGGGAAAACCTTCTGAGCTTAATTAATTGTTTGGTACAACAATCCAAATAAAGGGCGTAGCTTTGAAAAAATCTATCCCTATTACATGAATATTTTTTTGTGTCTATTACATTCTTTTTTTAACAAACTACAAGCTATTAAGCTAATGACCAACGAAATTTCTCAGCTAAAATGGCGCTGCCGGCGCGGTATGAAAGAATTAGATTTGTGCCTGCAAGCTTACCTGGAACATGCTTACCTTCATGCAGCAATTGAAGAACAACAAACATTTAAACACTTACTTGCTTTACCTGATGACGAATTATATGCTTTACTTATCTTAGACAATTTATCCCCCAATCCATTGATTCAAGCAATCATTCACAAAATTCAACGAGCGTTATCATAATTATGTCGCGAATACCTCCTTTAATTGCGGATTTCTCAGTCTGTCATGGATGCAGTTTATGTTTACTTGTTTGCCCTATCTGGCATCAAAAACATGATGTTTTCTTAACAGCTAAAGGTCGAGCGAAAGGGTTACAGCAAGGGTCTAAATGTAAAGATTTATCTGATTCTATTTTAAGTTGTACTTTATGTGGTGCATGTGAACCTGTGTGCCCAGAACAGCTAGATGTACGCCGGATTATTTTACGATTAAGACGTCAGCTATTTATTCAACAAAAAGAACGTTATGCTAATATTGTTGCTAAAGTACAAGCAAGCTTTAAAACAATCAGCGAAAAAAACGTGTATCAATTTCATCATGGTCGAGTATTATTAGCTGGCAAACATTTGCATGAACAGCCTGATGTTCTGGCGAGAATTCAACGATTATTGGGCAAAAAAGTAGAAATTGCTTCCGATGATGCTTGGGATATTGCGCTTGCTGTCGAAGCTGGGATAGATATTCCTACGCAAAGATTAGAACAATTTTTAAAGCCTTTGCGGACAGCAAAGCAAGTCATTGTCACTGATGGTATTTTACATCGCTCACTTGGCTTATGGTTACCAGAGTCTATTGATGTTACCAATTTAGGTCAGGCACTTTCTCAACTTTCTGCAGTACGTAAACAGTTACAACCCACTGATTTATATATTATTGAGGAGCGAAGTTACCATTCAGATTATCAACGATTGGTCAAATATTACGATACATTGCGTCAAGAAAAACAGTGCCAATTTAATTTAGATTTACAACGCATTGCAGTCCCTACAACCCGCAACAGCATTCATCATGAATTAGGATTGATCAGTGTTGATTATAAGCAACAAGTTGAATGGATACTTTCCCACCGAAATGTAGAACGAGTTGTAGTAGAACATATTTTAGATAAACAGGCATTTCAATCTGTTACAGCCTTACCCGTCATTCACTTGGCTGAAGTCGCCTAAATATGGAAGATTATCTTGTTGACTTATTGGCTCAACGTCAACAAACGTCGCTTTACCGTTTACGGCAAATTCATGACAGTCCACAAACTCCTTTTTTAACCATTGATGGGCAACAATATTTATCTTTTTGCAGCAATGACTATTTAGGGTTGGCTAACCACCCTAAAATCAAAGCTGATCTCCAAGCGGCTATCGAAACTTATGGTGTAGGCAGTGGTGCTTCTCATTTGGTCAATGGGCACACGACAGCTCATCATACGCTTGAAGAAGCATTAGCCCAATTCACTCAGCGAGAAAGTGCCTTAGTTTTTTCAACCGGATATATGGCAAATTTGGGCGTATTAACTGGCCTACTTGGTAGGCAGGATGCCATTTTTTTAGATAAATTGAATCATGCTTCCTTGATTGATGCTGCTTTATTGTCACGAGCAAAACTATATCGTTATCCGCATAATGACATGCAAGCACTAGAGCAATTGTTGGCAAAATCAAAGGCTGTTCATAAAATGATTGTCACTGATGGTGTGTTTAGCATGGACGGCAATGTTGCAAATTTGCCAGTCATTTGTGAGTTGGCGGCTCATTATCAAGCTTGGGTAATGGTAGATGATGCCCACGGCCTAGGCGTAATTGGAGAAACCGGGGGTGGCAGTTTGGAAATGTATAAATTGACAGAGAAAGACGTACCCATATTAATTGGTACTTTGGGCAAAGCCTTTGGGGTATTTGGTGCTTTTGTAGCTGGCAGTCGTTTATTAATTGATGCTTTGATCCAAACAGCTAGAACTTATATTTATACGACTGCTTTGCCACCTGCATTAGCGGTTGCTCTGCAAACAAGTTTACTATTAGCTAAACAAGAACCTTGGCGACGCAAACATTTAAATGAATTAATTCATTACTTTCGTACAGAAGCCAAAAAAAGAAATATCGTTTTAACAGATTCAATCACGCCTATTCAGCCGATTATATTAGGTTCTTCAGAAAAGGCGTTGCAAGTTAGCCGTGCTTTGCATAACCAAAATATTTGGGTCACAGCAATTCGCCCACCGACGGTACCAGTTGATAGTGCGCGATTACGAATTACTTTTTCAGCAAGTCATCAATACCAACACATTAATGAATTGTTAGCAAAATTAGAAAATGAGTTTTAATCAACATCAACGATTTCTTCTATCCCTTGTTTTTAACAGGATAACGCCGCCAACTGAATAAATTATTAAATAATAGTGCAATAACTAAAATGACAAATATGTTAAGCAGAACAGGTATAAACACATAAATATAACCCAAATCAAGAATATCTTGTCCACCAATCACGGCAGTTAAAGCTGTTGCTCCTCCAGTAACTGCGCTAAAATTTGGTAATAAGCTAATGAGGTTGTGTCGCTCAGTTTGTTACAAAAAGCAGTGATCCATTCGCCCAAATGCTCTCCTTGAAATGTTGCAAGCGCTTGATAGGTAGTTTTAGCTGATGTTTCACAGCGGTTATTTTTTGCGCTTTACTTAACTGAATTATTTTTACTGCTTTGAGGAGAATTTATAAAGAGGGTAAAAGGACAAATCAGACATAGGCTATTATCTGTCTGATTTGTCATTATCACTAGCTTTTGTTTCAAAGGAGGTGTTTGTGAAACAACCATTTTTAAGCATAAATTGTACCCATTTTTTACAACAATGTAGGAGAAGTGTTTTTCTAATTGTATTTTCTATTTGGCTCATGATAGGGCAACTCGCTTTTACTGGCACTGTACACGCCGTCGACGCATATGGTAAACCGCATACCACGCAACTTGTACTTTCTGACACAACCCTTCATATGGCCGATGAATACGATAGTTCGTATACCTTTGACCCTGCCATAAACACATTCTGTAATACTGTTACTCAGATTCCCCAAATAGAATGCCAAGCCTTGGTTGATTTTTATCATAGTACCAATGGTCAAAATTGGGAAAGAAGTGCGGGTTGGAACATAACTGATGAACCTTGCAGTTGGCGTGGAGTGTCTTGTAGTGGAAATGTTGTGATAGACCTCGTATTGGAACAAAATAGGCTTAATGGCTCTATTCCAGAATCATTGGGAAATTTGACGAATTTGCGGAAGTTGATATTGAATCATAACCAGCTCAGTGGCTCTCTCCCTAAGTCATTAGGCTATTTGAGCAATTTACGGCTCCTTCATTTGATGAGTAACCAAATCTGTGGAGAAATTTCCACTTCCTTGATGAATCCAAGTAGACTAGGCTATTTACAATTGCAGAACAACCACCTATCTGCTTCTGATCCAGAATTTATTGAATGGCTTAATGTCAAAAATCCCGAGTGGGCAACGACGCAAACACCTTGTCCTTGTTTTGTCTATGCAGTCCATGATGATAAACTAAACAACTCACAGTTGTTTACCATTGATCCTACTCAAAATTTTCAAGTCAACGCTTTGGGTGACATCCATCAAGTCTATGATCTAGAAGGATTAGATTTTCATCCTCAAACACTGATTCTCTATGCCTCATCAGGTGATAATCCTGCACAAGGCTTACCTGCTGGCTACCTATACCAAGTCAATTACGACTTAGCCAAGTAATGTGAACGTCTTTTGGTTTGCTCACCATAAAGCTATCCCGTTTATCACAAATTAATGAAGTTAACAAAAAAGCGATTCATATGTTATTTCAAAAGATGGGCGTGGTTGATACTGTGCGATTCTTAAATCAATTTAGTTTGGGAAGTGGAGATTACACAAAAGATAGGCATCAATGGTTAGATTATTTGTATTTGGATGATATTTTTTCTGAAATAGAAGCACGTAGACAACGATAAAAGGTCTATGAGTCTACGGTTGGGTCTAGGTGGCAAAGCTTGCCCTGGTACTTATTACCATTTTTAAAAATTGTCATTGAAATCAGGTAGTCTATCAAACCAATCAGGCGGATAAATGCCTAGTGTGATATAGCAATGGTAAGAGGAGTATGGCCAATCACGGGGATGTTTGACGGGATTGTAATGAATATAGTCAACATGGTTGGCATAGTCGGTTTCGTCGCGGATGGTGTGTTCCCAAAAGCGACGTTGCCAAATCCCCCGCTCATCCCGTTTGATGCGGGTGTGTGAACGCCATTCTGCGGCTGGAATGTCTTTCGTGAAGTGTTTTTTTATGGCTCGCCAGCGACCGGAATAGTCGTCATCATTCGGTGGTAGGGTTAACACACAGTGGAGGTGTTCAGGTAAGATGACGATGGCATCGAAATGGAAAGGGCGTTGTTGTTTGGTTTTACGGAAGGCTTCGCGGAGGATGTCGATATGTTGGGTCAACAGGTGTTTGCGGCGTTCCAACAAGTTGACGGTGAAAAAGTAACAACCGCCCGGAACACGGTTGCGGCGGTAGTTTGGCATGGAAAATCCTTCATGTAAGGTGCATAAATCCGGTGTCATGCTCCATTATAATCAGGAAATAAGTATTGAGGTAGGGTGCATAAGCGCAGCGTCATGCACCTTATATGAGAGACTAGCTAAATGGTGGATGATGCTTATGGAATCAGCCTAGGGACTTGTGAGGAAAACTGTCCACAGTTGAGTAGTGTGCAAGGGTTTCCAAATGGCGGATGACGCTACGCTTATCCGCCTTACGAGTTGCCTAGACGGACAGTTCCGGTCACAACGGTCTGTGGGGGACTTTCACCCCTTGGGCGTATGCCATGTCTGGCACACAACGTTCGGGTCAAGGTTACAAACCTTGACCCGCGAGACTTACTCTCAAGCGCCAGCGTGGGAGCGATTGAAAGTCCTAGAATGAGTTAGAGTCGTATACAACAGTAATGACGCGGAATGTATCGTCACTACGATGCCCGATATCATTTGTACCTTGCAACACTGTTTTGTTGTTTTTTCCGACATTGCCAGCATCAACTGTACTCTGCTTTTTACCGATGTTATCGTATAGGTCTTTAGGAGTGTCCACTCTAGAATCTCCAATAGCGATGGCTTGCTCGTTGTCAGTGCCATAGTGCACTTCATATTTAGCAGAGATGCTTGGTTCTGAAGAAGAATGCTTTGAATCTTTCATGCTAAACAAATAGCCTACGCCCTCCATGAGCTTGTGATTGTTCAACACGCCGAACATCCCGTAGTGAATAACAGCCGTTGATGTTCCGCTACTGAAGTTCAGCAATTCCACTTCTGTGATTTCCATGCCGGGAATCGGGGGCGGCGTAAAGGCACCAGGTAAACTACAATTGGAAACTTTGGTTGGGTTTAACATTGGCGGCAGTTGCCCAGGTCCGTGAGCGACATTATCCGTGTATGGTCCAAAAAACTGATATGAAATGCCACTCATATTAAATGCGATATGATTGACGTAAAATACTTTGTCTATTAGGTGCCATAGCCAAATAATTATTGCGATGATTACGATTGTAATTAAGCCAACTACACCAGCCGCAATGAAGTCACCAATTATTGCACAGGTCAGACCTTCGTCCAATGCCGCTTCAAAAGCCGAAGTGTCCAGTTCCATAGTCACATCCGACTCTGATTCAGCTTCGGATAGTGCATCTTGTTGTTCTTCTTCTGTAAGATTAGGCGGCTTTCCCTCGCGTATTTTTGTTACAACTTTAGTAGCTACCGCTGCGATTGATTTTTTTAATGCCTTTGATACAAGAGTAGCTACCGTGGCACTACCAATGCCTATAGCCAACCCGTACATTATCATGCACGTTACCGAGCAATAATCGCCCTTTGGGTTGAAGACAAACTGCTGAGCAAAAGCTGTTTTGTTACTTTTATCCTTGAGAGCTTCCTGAGGTATGAACCTGTTATATTCTTCAGGGACGTTGCCGTGATAGGCGACGACCATGTTGTAAACACCATTGACCTCGCAGTATGACATATCATACTTTCGGCCATGCGAGTCGGTTTTATTAGTGTAATCGGCCCAGTTTTCGTCTTTGGAGAGTGTTTCAAAATGATTTTCGATGTCAGCTTTACCGGGGGTAGGTGTCCCGTATGTCCCTTTAGTAATGTGATCGAAAATCTTTTGGACATAGGCAGTGTCGTTGGTTTCAACAAAGCTCTTGAGCAAACTGAAAAGTTCACTTTCCTTCCCTTTATGCGCAGAGCTCAGTCGTGATATTCCTGTGTCGACAGGGAAGTATTTCACCTTCTTCAAGCTGTTTGATGCAATGGTTGTCATTATGGAATTCCTCCGTTTAGTAAAGAGAGCAATCGATAGAAAATATATCAGGATTCTGCTTACTGGTGCCAAAGTTTAGGTTAATTTTCAAATGGATAAAGGTGATGCTACCCTATTAGCGCAGATGGAAGGATATCGAGTTATCCAGTATCAACCAGCTTCATAAATTGAGAAGCCAAGTAGCAAATCCCACCATCCCCTGAAACCTTCACTTCCCCAACCCCACTCCTCGCACCACATACTGCCCAATGTCCCGTTCAGAAACACCTTGCTCATAAAGCTGGCACAGTTTGCCTTGATGGTTAGCCCAAGTCTTCCAAGCGATATCCAACCCCGCCCGCAAGCGGTTGCCGATTCGATACCCCAGAAAATCAAACCCAGACTCCTTAATGCGTCCGATAAAAGTTTTGTAAGGGTGTTTAGTCATCTTCACGCGGTCTAACACCCGATTCATAATCCGTACTCCCGTCCGTAATTGCTGGCGTGTCCGGCACAGAATCACCCAATCATCCATGAACCGCGCATAAAACAACCCCTGCGCCGCACAATACTGACCAAGTTCCTCATCCAATGCCTGCAAATACACCGCCCCCAACAACGGCGACAGCGGATTACCTTTACTGATGCCAATCTCAACCGGGTGCAAAACACCCTGCACATCATCCAACCGATCCAACATCCGGCTTAATAACGTCAGCACCGTTTCACTAGGAATCAATGCCTGTAACTGCTTGATTAAAATGCCGTGGTCAATCGTTGCATAATATGAATTGACATCACTGCGACACACAAAACGGTACTCATCCACCTGCTCATGCACCGCATTCACACAATCCTTAGCCCCGCCATTGCCTGCTAAATGGAAACAATGTTGACTCAGCTGAGGGTTGAGATAAGGGCTTAACACCTGCGCCATGGCCTTCAAGACCAAAGCATCTTGCGCACACCAGACTAACCCGCCTTCATACTGTTGACAGGGACTAAACTGATAAGTCCCATCGCAAATGGCTGCAATGATCTCCGGCTCCAACTGTTGGCGATGATGCCGTAAGTGCCAATAATCACTATTGTGATGACTGCGCTTACGCCGACTCGCCAACCATGCCCAAGCCGCTTGGAGATTTTCCGCTGCCACAATCTGCTCAATTAAACCCATAATGTTAAGCCGAGTAGCCATGAACAATAGCGCATCCTGTATCGCACTTCACCTAATAAAAATAGTAACGTGCTTCAAGAAGCTGAATATAATTCACGAAAAATATGGTAATTGAAATTTTACAGCATGTAAATACAACTTAAGTCGTATTGACAAAAATGATTAAATAGTATAAGGAAATTTACCCGCTGGCTATCTATATCAAGTTAGTAACTCACGTTACGAAATAATTGGAACGTTGTTTTCTCATTCTTGTAAACATTGTCATTCCCACGAAAGTGGGAATCTAGAATCTAACTAACATGACAACCTCCTAGATTCCTGCCTGCGCCGGAATGACTGCGTAACGTCAGTCAATAAAACCAATGGTAGTCTCACACCTGTTTGTCACACTGGCTCCGGTGTCTCGCAGAGTTTTCGTGACGCTCATGGGACGTCCTATCCCTAAGAGCTACTCACGTCAACGATATGCTAGTTGATTGCCTCGATCCGTCCGGTCTCGATACGGCAACTGCGTACTTTGTTTCACTACGCACTCCGCCAGCCTACTCCACCATAACGCTGAGGTCGTTGTCAAAAATAGCAAAAAACGCACACTATCGCCCTTACGTACTGTTTTATACCATTTTTGAGCACACAGCTAGTCGCGGACTACTCGGCTCCGGCTTCGCCTTTCCATGCCTCGCAGCGTAGGAAAAGTGTCCGCCATGGCTTTCCATCCACAAGAGGGCAGTTTATGGGTCTGGGCTGATGGTGAAGGTTTATTTACCGTTGATATTAACCAAATTGATCAGGAAACTTGTCACAAAACTGAAATCATCTCTGCCGATACCAAAGTTGAAGGCTTAACTTGGGATATTCAAGGACATACCCTGTATGCGGCCTTGGGCAAAGCTTTATATCAATTTGACTATCAAACGGGAGTTGTTGATAAAACTTGCAGGCACTTCCCTAGCCAAGTTGAAGCGTTATCAATGCTTGATACGAACGAGTTATTATTCAGTT
This sequence comes from Thiotrichaceae bacterium, assembly GCA_016745055.1. Lineage (GTDB taxonomy): Bacteria > Pseudomonadota > Gammaproteobacteria > Beggiatoales > Beggiatoaceae > JADGDF01. The sequence continues at coordinate 15,845 of JADGDF010000020.1, forward strand.
TACATAAATCCAGCGATACCAGTATTCATTCATTTGATCCTAGCAGTTGCACTATCACTAACAGCCTGTTAGTCAATACTCCCTATACTGATATTGAAGGTATCGTTTGGCAATGTACTTAAGTTTTTTTACTTGCGCTGCGAGGCATGGATGCCGAGTAGTCGCGACTGGCGCTCAAAAATAGTATAAAACAGTATGCAAGGGCGATAGTCCTTGACGTGCGTTTTTGCTATTTTTGACAACGACTCCAACGTCATGGTGGAGTAGGCTAACGGAGATTTATAGATTAAATCATATAATACATAATTATTTATTATAATTACAAATAAAATTCCAGATAGTTCCAATATGGTTTTCGATTTTTAAAGACAGAGCTTTTCTGACCAAGCAAGAAGCCCGTTGGCGCAGTGCAGAAAAACTAAACCTGTCAAGTTTTCACCGGATAACGCCGCCAACTGAATAAATTATTAAATAATAGTGCAATAACTAAAATGACAAATATGTTAAGCAGAACAGGTATAAATACGTAAATATAACCTAATTCCAAAATTTCTTGCCCACCAACCACGGCAGTTAAAGCTGTTGCTCCTCCAGGAGGATGCACACAGTCACAGTATTGCATCAGAATAATGGCAACAGACACTGCTAAAGCAGCTGCAATTAGGGGATCAGCAACTCCCTGTGCGCAAGTGACTCCAACAATAGCAGCAATGCTGTGCCCACCAATTAAAGCTCGAGGCTGTGATAATTTGCCTTGAGGTACAGCAAATAGTAATACAGCAGACGCGCCCATTGATGCAACGATCATAGGTAAACTTTGAAGAGCAAACAAGTCACGGCTGGTAAAAATAATGGCAGCAATCGCAATAAAGCTACCTATCAACGAAACCAGTTTATCAATATGGCACTGATATTTGTTTTGCTTGATGGGGAAAGTCATCATTTCACTAGTAACTTTTAAGCTGGAACCACATCACATTCATAAGGAGTGCCTTGTTCATCACTGATTGGCTCTGCTGTTGATTCTGGTAAAGGTAATTGATTTGCTGTGACAATGCCATCCCAGGTTTTTTCTAATAACTGTGATAAAAGTTGATAGTAAGCCAATGAGGTTGTGTTAGTTAATTTGTCACAAAAAGCGGTGATCCATTCGCCTAAATGATCTCCTTGAAATGAGGCAAGGGCTTGATGTGTCGTTTTAGATGACGTTTCATCATCTGCTCGGGATAACATAACCAGGAGTAAGGCTGCAAATTCCAGCTCACAAATTAAATGATCCGCTTTTTCGGTTGCATTTTCTGCTAATTGAAAACCAAAAGCACGATAGAATCCAGCAATATCGGCTAAGATTGCGCCTTTGTCGCGTCGAATAAATCCAGATTCATTAATTGGGCAGGCAACACCACCTTCAAACAAGTAGGTATGTTCTTCTGTCAACTCCTCTAAATTACTATTTTCTGCGTATTGTCTCAATTGTTGATACAAACTCTCCAAATTAGACGCATTTGATATTCCTGTATTGTCAGCTAATGCTTGAATATCTGTGACTTCTTGTTGTAATAAAGTAAACGTTTTATCAGAAGGGGGCGCTAGTAATTGTGCAAGCAGTAAAAGTAAGTCAGCCTGGGCGAGTTGGTTAATTTTTTGAGACATGGTAAGTTCCATTTATTTAACAGGAGTGCAAAACTTGTTTTGCAAGATAAATCTTGCACTCCTTCAAAGTTTATTTGTTGCCAAGCTTTGCTTTGCGAATTTGGGAAGCTGCTCTTCCTTGGCAAACACTCCCAAACAGAGCTTGGGAGCGAGTTTTTACTTGGGTGAGATCAATAAAGTTAGAGAAAAATTATTGCAACTGGTACTCTACCCAACTTGACCAATGTTTTTTGCCACCCACATTGCCTTTATCTCCTAACCACAAGGCAAACGCCACCTGTCCTTTATCTTTGAACTGATGATCATTAGGATCATCTGTTGTTAAAGGACGAGCAAAGACCACTTGCCATTGCCCATTTTGCCAAACACCTTTGGACAACGTGACACTATTATCCTGGTGAGTTAACGTTCCCCAACCTTCGGCAACTAACTCTTCTGCAGGTTGACTGCGACTAAACATTGACATAGGGTTTCCTGCTTGTTTGGCAATAAACCATTGTTGAGCTGCCGGATTTTGAAAATCTTCTGGAATACGATAAGGATGTTCGCCATCTGCAAACCAGTACAAATCCGACCAATAATTAGGATACAAGTCTTGCACATCTTGAAAACCAACATCCTGGTCTTTTTGCCATAAGCCTTTCCAGTACAAAATTTGTACTTTTGCACCTTTATGACCCATCATGGGCGCGGCATTTTCTCCTAATGGAAATTCCAGAGCCACTGCATCCGAGAAACGTTGAGTGTCGACATTAAAATCCGCCGTTGCATCGGCCCAAGTCACACGCCAGGCAATGTTTTTCCCATCGCTTAGCGCTTGCACGGTGAGCTTATCAACAGACGCTGTTGCCAATGCAGGCATTGCCATTTGTTGCGGTAAGATAATGACGTCTTGGGTAGGCGCTTTTTGCCAGCTTTCAGCCAAAGGATCAACAGGCACGTCACCAGAAATAGAGGTGACTGCAATGGGCGCTGCTAATAGCATTGTAGCCCATGAAAATAGCAGGAGGGTAAAAATAGTTTGAAATGCTCTCATTGTCCTTCTCCAATCTAACGAGGGTAAAATATAAAGAACATGGTATGTCTGCTCTGGTTCCCACGCTAGAGTGTGGGAACCAGATGAAGATTCTCAGACAGACCTGGTAGGTTTTGAAAACCTGCCAGGTCTTTCTCGTTACCAAGCTCTGCTTGGTAATGCTTGCTAGCAAAGCTCTGCTTTGCGGGAAAGCAGAGCTTCCCGTGCAGACACTCCCAAGCAGAGCTTGGGAGCGAGAGGTCGTGATTACTCTGGTTCCCACGCTGGAGCATAGGAACGAGATGCAATAATGTTCACTTCTTTTGCTCCCCTCCTTACCAAGGAGGGGCTGGGGGTGGTTAACTTACTAATTATTAAGTCGTATTATGCCGATACACATCAAAGCGTTTATCATAATGATCACGAATGTAAGTGTGTTCTGTGAAAGGCACTCGGGCAACTTCTTCACCTTTCACATCCCAACCAATGACTTCGTTCTCATTCACTTTAAATTTCGTCACAATCCGCGTAGTCGCCCCAAACAGCAACAGTGCACCCAAAAGTTCCTTATCATTTTTGAGTGTACTGTACATGGCCTTAGCTTTTTCAACATTGGGGCCAAACAACTGACCTAAAAAACCATCGGGGACGTGTACAGGCGGAATGTAATATACATTTGGCCCTGTGCCAAATTGTGGATAAAGAGGTAACGCCAATTGACGAATTTTGACGATATAATCCAAAGGATTATCGGCTTGCGGTTCACCTTGTGTGCTGAGAAAGCCGTGCAGACGAATCTTGCCAATACAAGACTCCACGCATAAAGCCACTTCACCTTGCTCAACCCGAGGATAACAGCCAATGCATTTTTCACTGGTACGACTGATCATATTAAAGAATGTTTTTTTGTAAGGGCAAGCTTTCACACATTCCTGATAACCACGGCAACGTTCTTGATCTATCAGTACAATGCCATCTTCATCCCGTTTATACACCGCCTTACGTGGACAAGCAGCAACGCAAGCGGGGTTATCACAATGGTTACAAATACGCGCCAGATAAAACATCCACATGGGGTGTACACCAGAAAAATGCCCCCCTTGCTCTACCGTGCCAGTAATATCATCTTCCCCCAAATTCAGTGCGGAATAATCATCCGGCGTTGGGTGATGTCCCGTAGGTGAGTCTAATGGCCCATGATCTTCAAAAATCGTCTTGGTTTTTAAAACACCATTTTGCCATTGTGCAGGTTCGCGTTGTTCCAATAACTTCAAATCCCAGGTAGTGGGGTAACCACCATAGGGTTTGGTTTCAACGTTATTCCAAAAAATGGTTTCCTCACCTTTGGCACTGGTCCAACAGGTTTTGCAAGCAATGGTGCAGGTTTGACATTCAATACATTTGTTAATGTCAAAAATATAGGCAACTTGCTTTTGCGGTGGCGGAGCATCATACGGATATTCGATGTCGCGGCCCAATTGCCAGTTAGTACGTGTAGGCATTAGTAATCTCCTTTAACTGAGCATTGAAATGAATTGACCCGCGATAAATTGCTTCAAGCTGTCGCGTTCATAGGTGGGACGTAATCCTTTGGCTGCAGGTGCCCATAACCCTTCACCGCCTAACCCGCCAGCTTCTGCTTTGGTAATTTTGACATAGGCTTCACGCGGTGCACCCGTGGGACAATGAACGTCAGGCACAAAGCCTTGAGCCATTTTTTGTCCCAGCAAACCTTTAACGTATAAAGAATCTGTCATCCAGGTTGGTTTTAACCAGCCTCGGGTACAGCTTTGATGACTGCCGCCTCGGAAAATAGATTGATAGCCGGTTTCCGCTGATTTTGCCAATCCAGTGGAATTGGTTTTCTGTGCTTTAACGGTGCCAAAAGAAGCACTGTACATGTTATGCCACATGCGCGTCACGCCACGCGGTGTACCAGGATAGTAGCGTGCCCGTACTAATAAACGCGCCACTTCATACCCTTCAGGATTATTTTGCCATTTACGGAAAGGACGATCATGCGGATCAGCATCCACATAGACATAATCCCCATCTTCAACGCCTAACGCTTTAGCATCCATTGGGTTAATATCAATATAAGCTTCGGTCACAAACGGCATGCGCTTATCACGACGCAACATATCACCAAAAGGGCCAAACCAAGCGGCAACAATATCGGTATCAACCGCAGTCGTATGCGCACCATGTCGATATTTTGGCGTATGGAAAATAAAACCGTGCCCAATTTCGTTGAGTGGATGTACGCTAGCCAAGACTTCTTCCACCGTTTTAATGACATGACGGGCCTGGCGAGTATCACCAGAAATATCACTTGAACTCACCCCGTAATCTTCTGGAGATTTTGGCTTTAACAAAGGATGTGTTGTGGCAACAATCACATTAGGTTCAAAGAAGGTTGAATCAATGGGTTCGCGGTGAATAACCATGTTCTCGCCACTGTCACGAAATTCTGGCTCTTCACGGTAAAATTCCAAGCGTCCACTCTTGGTATACCAGGGCTTGTCCTCGTTGCCTTGTTCCCAAGCTCCAATTTTGGGATACGTCCGCGTTTGAATAATAGCTGGAATACCTTCTGCGGCTTTCTTCTCCAAATCTTCAATTTTATAACCGCGCATGACATTGGAATGATCCAGCACCCGTTGGATGTACGTCCGCATTTGCCCATTGTCCATGAAATGCCAATACGCTTCATGACGGTCATCACCCGTGGCTTGTCCAATCGCTTTACAAATACCTGCAGCCACTTCATTATCCGAACGGGTATCATGAATCCGTTTTAAAGGTGTAGCAGGAAAAACGTATAAAAATGGGTTAGTGACGCTGATACTCATGTCGGGGTATTTGAGCTCTGCCCAACTGTCCACGGCAAACACAATATCTGCATATTCACAACTGGCTGTCCACCACCACTCATTTTGCGCGACGAATTCAACTCTGGATAACACATTAATCACAAAATCATAATGACCTTTGACATTACCAATCAACGAGTTAGAGTTACTGACATGCACAGCTTTAGTCGGCGTAGGAATGTGGGTTTTACCTGTAAGGACCGTTTTCCCCATGCGTAAAATGGTGTCACCATGATTGAAATAATGGACACTTTCAGCTTTCCAACGCTTATTTAATTTCGCTGGTTTATTAGGGTCTAATTCAGGATTAAAGGGGTCTTCACCAATGTATTGTGGTAACCCGTTAAAAAAGCTGGCACGGTAATTACCCGCATAGCTGCCCACATTGCCACTGATTTTACCCAAGTTACGGGTTAATGCGGCGACAAGGAAAATCGCCCGATCTTTTAAATCATTGTTGAAGAACTGATTAGGGCCCATGCCCACGGTAAACAACGTTTTTTCAGGATTTGCCCCAATTTGCCGCGCTAAACCTTGAATTGCTGCCTCTGGTGCCCACGTCAGTTTTGCGACTTTGTCTGGGGTATACGTACTATCCAATAACTCTTTGGTCGCATCAAAGACGGTGCGACAGGTAATGGTTTCACCTGAAGCCAGAGTCACTTGAAATTCACCGTTTAATTCGGGATTCACGCCTAATTGGGCAAAATGTTTGCTGACTTGGTCGCGATTAATAGCCACGGGTTGTTTTTTGTTCGCATCCCAAATGACAAAATCACCCCAGTCTTCGCGTTGTTTTTCATTCAATACCAAAGCAGGTTGTTTATGAATAGGTGGGCCTTTTTCACCTGCTTTGATCATCACAATACTGTTTTTCAACGTAGCCAATTTATAATCTGTAAATACATCGCTAGCACGTAGCATTTCGCCCGTATCCATGCGAACTAATAAGGGCAAATCTGTGTTTGCCTTCACATAAGCATCATCAAATAATTTTTCACTGATAAGCACTTGCGCAATACCCAGGGCCAATGCTGGTGTGGTACCTGGGCGAACAATAATAGCTTCATCGGCTTTACTGCTAGTGGCGCTGTACTCTACTGCAATCACGACCACTTTCGTGCCTTTCATGCGAGCTTCCGTCATCCAATGGGAATCAGGCATTTTAGTGGTAATCCAGTTCATGCCCCACACGAGCAATAAATTGGCATGTTCCACATTACATAAGTCAAAATCGTTAGTTTGTTGCCCTGTTACCATGGGGTGGCCAGGCGGTAAATCAGTATGCCAACTGTAATTGTCAAATCCGCGTCCACCCAAGGATTCTTTTTCTCCCTTGCCGCGAATTTTATCGTCTAGCAACGCCATGGCATTCGCTTCACGATATTGAGCAAACACGCGCGTCATCCCTAAAGGAGGCATCCCTCCTCTGAATTTCAACGTTTGAGTACCCGCCCCTTTGGTTGCATCAACCATCAGAGGATCGTAACCTTGGGCCAATAAGCGTTGTTTACCCGCTTCACCAGAATAGGTTTGGGCGATATTGGTCAATGCTTTGCCTGCAAATTCAAACGCATCATCCCAGGAAACGGCAACCCAGCTATCTCTACCACGTTGCAAATATTTTTGATCAACGGCTCCTGTGTTTTCATCACGCGGAAAATCAGACTTTACCCATTCCATAAAGCCTTTACGCACCATGGGTCGTTTACAACGCCGGTCGCCATAAAAACGCCGCACTAAGGCTAGACCTTTTTGACAACAACGTGGGTCCCAGCGTTGTCCAGCTTGATTACCATCTAAATCAGTGGCTTTTTGATAGCCGTAAGTAGGTGCAATGCGCGTAACAACGCCATTTTTTACAAAACCACGTAATAAACAGTTGTGAGTATCGTTAGGTGCACACAGGAAAGTAAAAGAAGAATCGTAATGATATAAGTCGCGATACGTTTTTTCCCAATCACGGTTGGGATATTGAGAGAGAGGATTAGCAATATCAACAGGACTGAGCAATTGCATTGCAGAAACAGTCTGTTGTGAAATAAGGGCAACACTGGCCCCTGTAGCAGCCGTTTGAAATAGAAATTGACGGCGGGAAATATTGGAGGACTGTGAATTTGACATGAACGCTCCTTCGGTGGTTTACGTCAGGATACATCTTGGCTCAAATGTCAAATGGTATTCCTTGATCTAGATCAATTTTTTGTCATATTTTTATTTATAATAAGCCTATTATATGATCTCATGGCCGAAAAACAGTTTTTTATCTTGACTCCTATAATTGAGAAGTTGTAAAAATTCTAAAGTTTTGGATTTTGGCGTTATCTAAAACGTAGAATCAGTGATTTATAGTTCAAAAGGCTATTTTTTGAGATTTTTTACACAATTTTTTTGAAGGCTCAGCAGGTAAGGCATTAAAATATTTTAATTTTCTAAGCATTCGACTATTTTTAGCTTAGTAATAGGTACCATTTATTTATACAAGGATTTTGCTATAAGTTATTAGTGCCGCCCAAAAACCGTTCACTCCCATAAACGTGAGGTTACACTGATTTTTTTCTTGACTTATACCAAGAATAGTACCATTATAAAGTAAATTCGTTCGCCACTTAAGTAAAACAAGGCTGTCGAAAGAAAAAGATAGTCAAATATGATACCGAGCGGTGTCTAAATCAACAAAATTAATGAGGAATATACTAATGGCGTCTAATGACAATCCCTCCGAAATAATTGAAGATCAGCGCCATATTCTACCCGTACTCCCTCTGCGTGATGTGGTTGTTTATCCTCATATGGTTATTCCGTTATTTGTTGGACGAGATAAATCCATCGAAGCGTTAGAACAGGCCATGTCAAAAGATAAGCGCATTTTACTGGTAGCTCAAAAAAATGCGGCAGAAGATGAACCTAATATAAAGGATATGCACCGGACAGGTACGATTGCAAGTATATTACAATTGCTTAAATTACCTGATGGTACGATAAAAGTGCTTGTTGAAGGTGGGCAACGCGCTAAAATCCTAGAATTCATTGCTGAGAATGATACATTCACCGCAGAAATAGCTGAATTCAAATCAGGAGAAATTGACGAAAAAGAAATTGAAGTCTTATCTCGTTCTGTTACTTCTCGTTTTGATCAATACATCAAACTCAACAAAAAAGTGCCACCTGAAATCCTTAATTCTCTTGCCAGCATCACAGAGCCTAGTCGCTTAGCCGATACTATTGCTGCTCATATGGCAATTAAAATTGAGGAAAAACAGAAAATCCTCGAAATCATCAATATCCGTAAACGACTAGAACATCTTATCGGCATTATGGAAGCTGAGATTGATCTACTACAGGTTGAAAAACGTATTCGCAAACGCGTTAAAGGCCAGATGGAAAAAAGTCAGCGCGAATACTATCTCAATGAACAAATTAAAGCCATTCAGAAAGAATTGGGTGAAATGGAAGATGCACCTAATGAAATTGAGGAATTGACGCAAAAAATTGAAGAAGCTGGCATGCCAGTAGAAGCTAAAGAAAAGGCGGTCAGCGAGTTAAACAAACTCAAGATGATGTCTCCTATGTCAGCGGAAGCCACGGTTGTACGCAATTATATTGACATTATGGTCGGTGTGCCTTGGAAAAAGCGTACTAAGATTAGTCGTGACATTGCCAAAGCAGAAAAAATTCTGGAAGAAGATCATTATGGGTTAGAAAAGGTTAAAGAACGCATTTTAGAATATTTAGCCGTTCAACAGCGAGTACAAAAGTTAAAAGGACCCATTTTATGCTTAGTTGGACCACCAGGTGTGGGCAAAACCTCACTGGGTAAATCTATCGCTCGTGCAACAAATCGCAAATTCGCACGTATGTCATTAGGTGGTGTCAGAGATGAAGCTGAAATACGAGGACATCGACGTACTTATATCGGTTCTATGCCAGGGAAAATTATCCATAATTTAAGCAAAGTTGAAGTGCGTAATCCTTTATTTTTGTTTGATGAAGTTGACAAAATGTCAATGGATTTTCGAGGTGATCCTTCTTCTGCATTACTTGAAGTATTAGACCCTGAGCAAAACACAACTTTTAATGATCATTATTTAGAAGTTGATTATGATTTATCCGATGTGATGTTTGTGGCAACGGCAAACACATTAAATATCCCGCCACCACTTTTAGATCGCATGGAAGTCATCCGCATCTCTGGCTATACTGAAGACGAAAAGATCAATATTGCTAAACAATATCTATTACCCAAACAGCTTAAAAATAATGGTGTCAAAAGAGGTGAACTAGAGTTTGAAGAAACTGCTATTCGAGATATTATCCGATTTTATACCCGTGAAGCAGGTGTGCGCAATTTAGAGAGAGAAATTGCCAAAGTCTGTCGCAAGATTGTAAAAAGTATTTTACTTAAGCCAAAAACAACGAAAAAGGCTTTAATTACTGTCAATGATGAAAATGTCAGTGATTATCTTGGTGTAAGACGATATCGTTATGGACTTGCTGAAGAACAAGACCGTATTGGACAAGTCACAGGATTGGCGTGGACTGAGGTAGGTGGCGATTTACTTACCATTGAATCGACTGTGATGCAAGGAAAAGGAAAGCTTTCTTATACTGGGCAGCTAGGAGATGTGATGCAAGAATCCATCCAAGCAGCCATGAGTGTTGTGCGCAGTCGAGCAGCAAGTTTATATTTGGAAGCTGATTTTTACCAAAAGTTTGACCTCCATATTCATGTGCCTGAAGGCGCAACGCCTAAAGATGGTCCAAGTGCAGGTGTTGGTATGTGTACAGCAATGGTTTCTGCCTTGACTAATATTCCAGTACGTTCAGATGTTGCTATGACGGGAGAAATTACGTTACGTGGTGAAGTATTACCTATTGGCGGTTTGAAAGAAAAATTACTTGCCGCGCTGAGAGGAGGAATTCGCACGGTTTTAATTCCTGTTGAAAATCAGCGTGATTTACAAGAAATCCCAGAGAACATCAAGAATGACCTGCAAATTCATCCTGTGCGTTGGATTGAAGAAGTCTTAGAAACAGCATTGCAATATATGCCTTCTCCTGATGAGACGAGTGATGTTGCGCAAGTACAAAAAAGTACATCAAGTGCAAAAATAACAACACCAAAAAGTAAAACTGTTCATACCCACTAAAATTGTCTAATTTGGGCTGTTAATTTAGTAATTTTAAGGTTAAAATATACATAGTCCTCACAAAGAGGACAAAATTGCATTTTATTTACCTAAAATACTTCGCAATCGTTTTATAAGTGTAAAAGCTTTTTTATTTTTTAAAATTTACATAATGGTGTATGTTCTACGTATACTAGATGTATTATTTAACTAACATGTATTTAAATCCTGTACTATGTAAAATGGGGGAAAAATGAATAAATCGGAATTAGTTCAGTCTATTGCTGATGCGACAGATATGCCAAAGTCCAGTGTTGCAAAGGTTGTTGATGCTGCAATGGAAAGCATAAAAAACTCACTTTCAGATGAGGAGCCTGTCACTTTAATTGGGTTTGGTACTTTTACTGTCCGTGAAAGAGCTGCAAGAACAGGACGCAATCCACGTACTGGTCAGCCTATCAACATCAAAAAAGCTAAAGTGCCTGTTTTTAAACCAGGTAAAGCATTAAAAGATTCTGTTAATGGGTAATTTTGATAATAATAAATAGACAAAAATTAAAGTTGACGAGTGAATGGTTTGCATTTATAATTTCCTGCTTTAGACGTCTGGGTGTTTAGCTCAGCTGGGAGAGCGTCGCCCTTACAAGGCGAATGTCGGGGGTTCAAATCCCTCAACACCCATAAAACTTGCATAATACGTTTAATTCGATATAATGTAGACAGTTAGGGAGTGGTAGTTCAGTTTGGTTAGAATACCAGCCTGTCACGCTGGGGGTCGCGGGTTCGAGTCCCGTCCACTCCGCCAAGTTTCTAAAAGCGTACCTTTTTAGGTGCGCTTTTTTTATGTTTAATTTTTGATTGAATATTAGGAAATAAGTATCGAATCACTTACAGGGATTGAGCTTGAATGAAGCGATATTCTTGGGTTTTACCCTGAAAACCCCATGCGTCACCACGAACATCATGAATCACAATGTAACTTGCAGGTGTGATTGGCCCTAATATGTTTTGGATGTCAGAAAAAACATTATTAACATAGTGTGATTTTTCAGCTTTCGTATTTGTGCCTTCTGTCACTTTAATATCCAAATAAAAGGTGACTGCACTTTGGCTTTTTACACTGGTGCCACCAACGAACCATAATTCTGGCGCAACAAAATCAATAGCAATAGAGGTCACTTCTGGTTTTTTGCCTAGAATGTCACTGGTATGAGTCATTAAAACAGATACAATTTTTTCTGCAATATCAGCAGATTCAGCCATTGAGAGTCGAACATTTAAATAGGGCATTCTTTCTTCCTTGATTAAATTTTATCCAACTTTAAATTTAGCAAAATTATTTCGTTAATACCAACCTATCTATACAAAAAATAGTGTTTAGGCATAAACAAAATTTTTGCAGATTTTTTAAGCGATTAACCAATTTTGTAAATTATTTTTTCGCTTTGCCAAATTTAAGAAAAGAAGAAAGTAAAGAATATTCCGTCAATGTTTTTTGTTTCTTTTCTAATTGATTGAGAGATTTTTCCATTTTTTCCTGCCACTGACGGAATTCGTCAACATCTTGACGATGAGAATGTTTTTTCTCTTCTTTCTTTGCGGGTGCTGTTGGAGTTGTTATATTTTCAGTTTTATGAGCTATTTCTTTTGCTGGGTCTTCTTTTTTAGACGCTGTTTGTGTATGAGGTTTGCTGCAAACAAGTATTCCTTTTTCCATTAGCAAATTTAACTTATTTGTTTTATTAATTGAACATCTTACAAGTTCACTTGCCAATATTTTACAAACACCTTTGGGAGGAATGTGGTAAATTTTTTGTCCCAAATCCCAAGTTAGTGCTGGTAAATAAGACAAGTTGACATTCGTAGTAATTAAATCAATGCAACGTTTTTCTGGATTACCTACAAAATTTAACTCTATCGGAATAATTGGATTTAGCCGAAAAACAGTTTTGATTTTCTCCTTAATTTTTCTTTCTTCACATACTTCAAAGCGAATTTTACTTTCTTTAAGGTATTGTTCCATCCCCATTTCTGAACGTTTTTCCGATTTATCTCGAAAATCGTGCACTTTTATCACATAATCATTAGCTTGTGAAATAGTACAACGACAATTGAAAACAAAGTCTACACTTTGACTGCCTGCATATCGAAGCATTCCATTGGCATCTTCATAGGCCGTTTCTGTTGTGGCACGATTTAACAGCGAAACACGATACTTTGACTGCTGTAGATTTTCGAGCACCCCGTAATTTTTTATTTCATAACTCAGCGTCGTAGAAAATTTTAATTCATTGAGTTTTTTAGCTAATTCAGAGAAATAATTGTGAAGCTGTTTCAGTGGATTTTTTAATTCTTCATTGTAAATCTTATCCAATAATCGTTGTTTTTTTAAATTTAATTCTTTTTGTCGATTGCGTTGGGTATGGACTTTGTCAAGCGTTGTAAATAAATCACGTTCTTTTGACATATATTTCTCTTAAAATATTATTTACACTAGGTTCAAATTATTTTAATGGTATTTATTGGTAGTGTAAATACCCCTAGAAGGGAAATGTTGACTTTCTACCTGGGCATATTAAAATTTATTTTACTAAAGCCATACTATTTACATATTTTATGAAATTCAGCTTAATAATAACAGTGTTTTTAAATGTCTTATGGCAATATTGTCAATGGTAATTTTGTATGATTGTTTATGCTCATTCTTTTCTGTTTTTTTAAGTTAGATTGAAGTTACACAAAATTTTACATTGACTTATTTTTGTAATAGGTAGCGTACTGCTTGCAGATAAAACTTGACTTCTGTTGTTGAAACTCTTAAATATATATAGCGTTTATTAAAAAGGCCACTATTGTGAAAGAAAGTATTTTCGATGTGCTGATGTATTTATTTGAAAACTATATGGATGATGAAAACCAGCTTAACCCTGATCCTGAACGTTTGCAGTTTGAACTTACAGAAGCAGGATTTCATAGTACTCAAGTAGATAAAGCATTTGATTGGTTAGAGGGTTTGACAGAGCAGCAAAACCTTAAAGAGATTCAGTTACAACAAAATACAGTCGCTATTCGCGTTTACCAGCCTCAAGAAGCGGAAAGATTTAATACGCAGTGCCAAGGCTTTCTGTTATCCTTAGAACAAATGGGCATTTTGGACCCTGTGAATCGCGAATTGATTATTGATCGTGCCATTGCGTTAGAAGTTGATGAACTAGACTTAGACAGACTTAAATGGGTTACTTTAATGGTCTTATTAAATAGTCCCAGCCAGGAAAAAAACTTTGCTTGGTTAGAAGATTTAGTTTATGGTAATGTCGAAAGATCGTACCACTGATAACCTTTGATAACATATTTAACACTGATATAATTTTCTAATGAGTAAATATTTAGTTGTTGTAGAATCCCCCGCCAAAGCAAAAACCATTGAAAAATACTTAGGTAAAGACTTTAAAGTCCTGGCTTCTTATGGGCATGTAAGAGATTTACTCCCCAAAAATGGTGCCGTTGATCCTGATAATCATTTTGCCATGAATTATCAGCTTATTGAAAAAAATCTTAAGCATACTGATGCCATTAGCAAGGCCATGCAAGCTTCACAAGCCTTATACCTTGCTACTGACCCTGATCGCGAAGGCGAAGCGATTTCATGGCATATTAGTGAAATTCTAAAAGAAAGAAAAACTTTAGAAAATAAAGCAGTACATCGTATTGTTTTTCATGAAGTTACTAAAACAGCAATTCAAGAAGCCATTGAACATCCACGTCCTTTATCCACTGATTTAATCAATGCGCAGCAAGCACGACGCGCACTTGACTACTTAGTAGGCTTTAATTTATCCCCTTTGTTGTGGAAAAAAATTCGTACGGGTTTATCAGCAGGCCGTGTCCAAAGCCCTGCTTTGCGGCTTGTTGTTGAAAGAGAAATTGAAATTGAAAAATTCAAGCCGCGTGAATATTGGACAGTGGGGGCAGATTGCCTTAAGGGAAAACAGAAATTTCAAGCCAAATTGACCCATTTTGATGGCAAAAAACTGACCCAATTTAGTATCGGCAATGAAGAACAAGCCACGCATATCAAAACAACCTTATGGGATGCTGCCGCAGGTAAGTTGCAAGTTATCAAGGTTCAAAAAAAGCAATTAAAACGTCAGCCTTCTGCCCCCTTTATTACCTCAACGTTACAACAAGAGGCCGCTCGTAAATTAGGTTTTACCACTCAACGTACCATGCAGGTTGCACAAAAGCTGTACGAAGGCATTGATACCGGTGAAGGCGCAATGGGATTGATTACCTATATGCGGACAGACTCAGTGAATTTAGCCGACGAAGCGCTTGAAGACATTCGTCAAACCATTGTTGATCGTTATGGCAAAGGTATGTTGCCAACCAAAGTGCGCACCTTTAAAACTAAGGCTAAAAATGCCCAAGAAGCACATGAAGCCATTCGTCCTACCTCTGCACAACGTCATCCAGACACATTAACAACTCATTTAACCCAAGAACAGCTCAAACTGTACACTTTGATTTGGCAACGCACGGTGGCTTGTCAAATGATTCATGCAACCTTGGATACGGTAGCCGTTGATTTGATCTGTGCTGATGAAAAAAATTTATTTCGGGCCAATGGTTCTGTCTTAATTAGTCCTGGTTTTATGACAGTTTATCAGGAAGGTCAAGATGATTTGCCTGAAGACGATAACAGCCAGAATAAAATTTTACCAGCAATGGAAAAAGGCGATGTGGTTGATCTTAAAGAGATTAAACCAGTGCAACATTTTACCGAGCCACCTCCTCGCTATTCGGAAGCGCGTTTGGTTAAAACGCTAGAAGAATTTGGTATCGGTCGACCTTCAACCTATGCTAGTATTATTTCTACCTTACAGCAGCGTGGATATGCGGTACTGGAGAAAAAGCGCTTTACACCAACGGATGTAGGCAGAATTGTCAATAAATTTTTGACGGAACATTTTACTCAGTATGTCGATTATGATTTTACGGCAAAGCTTGAAGACGAGCTAGACGCAATTTCTCGTGGTGAAGAACAATGGGTACCTTTGATGGAACGCTTCTGGCAATCATTCAAAGACCTGGTTGATGAAAAAACGGAAACAGTTCAACGTAAAGATGTGACTCAGGAAGCCATTGATGAAAAATGTCCAAAATGTGAAGCGCAACTTGTCATTCGTTTAGGTAAACGTGGAAGATTTGTTGGATGTACTAATTATCCTGATTGCGACTACACTCGCAATGTGGATGGGGATACTTCTGCACCACCGCCACCAAATGAGCCAGAGGTTGTTGAAGGCAGAACCTGTCCTGCTTGTGATTCACCTTTGCATATTAAACAATCTCGCAATGGCAGTAAATTTATTGGTTGCAGTAATTATCCCAAGTGTAAACACACAGAGTCTATGCCGGAAGATAATACGGGTGTGACTTGTCCACAATGTGACTCAGGGGTTTTGGTGCGTAAAAAATCACGGTTTGGTACGTTTTTCTATGCATGTAATAATTATCCAACCTGTAAATACGCAGTATCTCATTTGCCAATTAAAGAGCCTTGTCCACAATGTGGTTGGCCAATTTTAACGCTAAAAACAACCAAACGTTGGGGCACTCAGAAGGTTTGTCCGCAAAAAGAATGCGATTTTATTGAGTCTGTAGAAACAGAAAAAACTGAATAGTTTTTTATGCCAAAGTGGAGTTAACAATGTCAAAACAAGCATGGTACATATTAATTGCTTTATGTGCCATTGCTGACTTGTTGATTATTTTTTTGGTTAGCACCCCTCCAGAATATTTTTTTACTCTAAAATTAATGAGTATTATATTTATTGTGCTCACAGTGGCATGGCTATCAGCTACTTTTGTTGCTTTCAGATTGAATAGTTGGTTTAAACACATGGTACAAACGATTAAGCTGCCATGGAAAAATTATAAGTACTACCATTTTTCGTCCATGATGTTTAAAAAACGTATCAGAAAAATGCTCGAAAATGAGTTATCTTTTGACACAGACTCTCATATCAACCGCCTTTCCAAAATAGAACTTAATCAAATTGAAAAAAAATTTATAGCGTGGTTAATAGGGGAGTTAGAATACAATTTAGGGAAAATCACATTTGTTCAAATTCGTGATTATCTTTTTTGGGGACTGATTGTTACATCAGCAGTATTTATTATTGCTTCATTGCTTGTCATTCATTTCTTGCACTAAAATGAATAAAATTATTCAATTTATAATGATTCTTTTTGGTTTCATTATTCATGAACTTGTATTTTTTGTATTTTTGTTTGTCTTAGCCTACTACCAGTTTGCTAGTTTATTATTTAAAGAACAGGCATTACCCAACTTTATTTCTATTGAACAATTGATTTTTATCAATACCATACTTATCTTTGCTAAATTTTGGAAACTACTATTCAAATTACTAGAAAGAACCTATCAAAAACATCGATTAACTTTTGACAGTATTGCTTTTTTGCTTGGTATTGCAATAACTATTATGATTGCTCAGTTTTTTTTTAAAGCTTACATTAACGCAAACAATCAGGACCTTGTTCAGCTTATTCTCAATGTTATCAATATCTCATGGGCTTCTTCCATGATAACGGCTTATTTTTTCACGCATTGGTACACCCGAACAGTTATTCACGAACATAACTTCATCATTGGTTTTATCACTCGTAAAATACTGATCTACGATCGTATAGAAAAAGGTGAGACAAAAGATTACATGAAGAATTTTCTGGAAAAAGGAGTTATCCCTCATCTCTCTCCTATTGAGCTGAAAAGAGCAGAGCGGCTACTTAAAAACAACTTAGAAATGCTTTTAAAAAGAGAACTCATTCATGCCATTCTTCCCACTTTTAAAAGAGTTTCTTTTGTGTTTTTTTTAGTCACCTATGGAATGTTTTTATTTCTATTTATGTTTTTAAAACCATTTTTAAAATAATCTCCCCTCCAAAATCGTACAAAGTGCTATAATATTAAAAATACGTGTTGAGGGAACAATGGAAAACTGTAAGTGAAGTTATTGAATCGTATCGCAACCTCGTGTGCGACTTACATTTCATCAAGGATTAAGATGATGTCTTTTTCATCCAATAAAGAAAGGATAAAGGATGACTACATTGATGTAGTTCCTTCCTTTTGCCCAACACCAACTCGTATTCCCCGCCCAGAACATAAGCTTTCTCGCCAATCCATCAGTAAAAATGCACTCACAGTACTTTACCAACTCAAAAACGCGGGTTACCAAGCTTTTTTAGTTGGTGGTGGTGTACGTGACGTTTTGCTTGAACGTTTACCAAAAGACTTTGATGTTGTCACTAATGCTCATCCTGAAGAAGTGAAGCGTTTATTTCGTAATTGTCGCTTAATTGGCAGACGCTTTATTTTGGCGCATGTTTACTTTGGCAGAGAAATTGTGGAAGTCGCTACTTTTCGCGCCCATCACGACAAAAGCGGAGAAGGTATTGTTGAAGATGGCAGAATTGTTCGAGATAATGTTTATGGTACCAATTTAGACGAAGATGCGCTAAGACGTGACTTTACTATTAATGCTTTGTACTATGATATCAGTGATTTTTCCCTCGTCAGTTACGCCAATGGATTACAGGACTTACAAAGAGGAATGATTCGTTTAATTGGTGATCCAGTTTTGCGTTATCAAGAAGATCCTGTTCGTATGCTACGGGCTATTCGGTTTGCTGCCAAGTTAAATTTTGTCATAGAACCTGACTCTGCAATGCCAATTTATGAGCAAGGGGATTTACTGAACCATGTGAATCGGTCCCGTTTATATGAAGAAGTGCTCAAGCTCTTTCATACTGGACATGGCGTAAATTCTTTTGCCCAGCTTCGGCACTATGAATTATTTAACTACCTGTTTCCCCATACTGAAGATTGTTTTGATGATCCCATGACTATCAAACTAATTGAACAAGGATTAGCGAATACCGATCAAAGAATTCATGAAGAAAAGCCAGTTACCTCAGCATTCCTGTTTGCAAGCCTATTATGGCCACCTCTATTACGCGTGATGGAAAAACACGCCTACAAAGAAATGAGTGACCAAGATGCCTTATTTGCAGCAAGCCAATACATAGTCTCCAAACAGAACCAGCATGTGGCTATTCCTAGAAAAGTCGTCATCTTGATGCAAGATATTTGGTGGATGCAATTACGTCTGACGCAACGTAAAGCTAAAAATAGGCGTAGCTTAACCTTACTTACCCATCCTCGGTTTAGAATTGGCTACGATTTTCTATTGTTACGCGCCAGTGCGGGTGAGGCTGTTGAAGAATGGGCTAACTGGTGGACGTTACTTCAAGCGGTGACAGAAGATGAACGTGATAGCTTATTTGGTGAAAAGAAAAATATTAGACGTAAAAGGCCTTATCGACGCAGTAAATCCAAAAAAGTAGCTTAAATCTCAAAGTTAAATTTTACAATTGATGAATTATTGAATTAAGTTAAAATGATTTCTTAAAGCCTGAATTGATAAAAAGACCAATATGTTTGCTTTTTGTTTTCCAGTTTGACTGTTGATATTACCTTTAACTAAATTCATTATGCCAGAAAGAATAAAAAAATTAACCAACTGGTTAAACACACAACTTAATTCAGTTTTTGAATTAACTCCCATCACAAACGATGCAAGCTTTCGCCGCTATTTTAGAGTAGACACAAATGGCGAACACTATATTGCCATGGACGCTCCACCCGATAAAGAAAATTGCCATCCTTATGTTAATGTGGCCAATCAGTTTGTTACCGCTGGTTTAAATGCACCCAAAGTCATTGCAAGCGATTTTTCACAAGGATTTCTACTGATTACCGATTTAGGATCGCAACTTTATTTACCTGCTTTAAATTCATCTACTGTGGAAAAGCTTTACAAGGATGCATTTGACGCATTACTCATCATGCAAACACTATCGGCAGGACATTTACCTGCTTATGATGAAGCGTTATTGCAGCGAGAAATGAATTTATTTATTGATTGGCTGCTTGAAAAGTATTTAAATTATCCATTGAGTACTGATTTACGTAATCAACTACAAATCTGTTTTAACATTTTAATTGATAACGCTTTGTCTCAGCCGCAAATATTTGTTCATAGAGACTATCATTCTCGTAATTTAATAGTGACAACGGAAAATAATCCTGGCATTTTAGATTTTCAAGATGCGGTGAAAGGCCCAATCACTTATGATTTAGTCTCACTGTTGCGTGATTGTTATATTGCTTGGCCACAATCTCAAATTGAAACTTGGGTAAAACATTATTACCAACGTACATTAAATGTTGAAAATATGACAGAAGAGACATTTTTACGTTGGTTTAATTTAATGGGAATACAACGACATTTAAAAGCCAGTGGTATCTTTGCCCGTCTTTATTGCCGAGATCAAAAAAATGGTTACTTAAAAGATGTTCCCAGAACCTTAAATTATATTGTGACTGTCAGTGAACATTATCCAGAATTAAAGTTATTACATGATTTAATTGCCCAAGAAATTTTGCCTCAATTTTTTAAACACACAACAAAAATTCTTGCTACTATCAAAGCTTGAATAATTTATCCTCCTTACGTTAAATACGTCTCAAACATTCCAATTAAAAAATACTACCATATTGAATATCAAGCCACTTTAAGTTACCTTATCAATATTATTTAGGAAATTTGAAATGGTTGTTTTATTCACTGATGTTACGCACCCATAACGAAAAATCAATGGGTGACAAGACTTTTTTGTCTCGTAAGTTATTGATTTCTAGTTGGCCTGCGTAACATCAATTATTTAATTTGTGTGTATGCATTAATAATACTGGAGGATAAGATGCGCTCGTTGATCATTGTTCTTTGTTTTTTTGGAATAAGCTTGAATATTCAAGCTGAAGAAGCCTATTTTACAACTCGGACTGTCACAGTTCCTAACGTAGGCGACCAAGTAGATTGTGTGTTAAAAGCTAAAAAGTTGCTTGAATACCTAAAATATGATCAGGGTTTAGATCATGACAATGGATCAGCCTGGGGAAAACTAAGAGGAAATAAACAACTTAAAGCTGGTATAAGATGTGCTGAAGGAAAAGAGGTAATTTTATATTGTTGTTGTTGGGACAAAGTCACAAAATATTAGAAACAAAGCTAATGCATTGGCAAAAAAATTTGCCAAACATTTTAAAGGTGCTTGGCTAGAAAAAGATGAGTACAAAGATAAGTAGTACATTTTTTACGAAAATCTAGCTTGTTATGTCATTATTTTCCCAACAAGCTAGTTATTCATAATCTACTTTCGTAAATAATTATTCATTTTTTCTGTGGCTTATGTATTTAAATTGCGACAACTCACTATATTTCTACCAATATAATATGTCTAAACTAATTATAAAATATATGGATATAAGCGAGCCATGAAAAAAATTTCTTATTTTTTTATTATTTTGTTACTTGTCAGTTGTGGCCAAGGAAGAGACACTGAAGTCCAAATACCCATTGCATTAGCTAAAAAATTACCTCAAGCGCATATTACTAACCAGGGTATTTTTGATTGCTTTGAAGAAAATTTACGTGCTTCAACCAGTTTGCTTCATTGTGAAACATCAGCCGTTGTCTTTAATGGACAAAATTTGATTTTTGGTAGTGATGCTCCTATTCCTGGCAAAAACCGTTCTGCTGCTTTTTCAATAGGTTATACAGAAGGAATGCTAGCTGCTAAAACTTTAACCTATTTAACACCCGCCCCTATTGTTAGTGCCATTAAGTATGAGGATTTTACCCTAACGCCAGACGGTCAGTATATTATTGCCACGACTGGATTTGACCGCGTAAAGCGTAATTCTCCTAAATGGGATAATTACAATATGTTGTTGGCTTGGCCAGCAAATAATCCAAATGGCGCGCATATTATCTCTCCTTCGGAAAATCAAGGCGTAGTCAGCTCAGTTAATTTGCGTAAAAAAATTTCCAGCATTTTAACAACAGATCGATTTCCTCATGGTGTGCCTTACTTCAAAATTGAAGGATTGGCTGCAATTCCTGGTAATAAATTATTGTTTGGGGTAAGAGAACATGGTCGAACTTATAACAATTTTTCTTATGTTATTAAAATAATTGCAGTTTCTTATCAAGTTAATGACAATAAAATTCAATTAGCGGATGATTTTAGTTTAGCCTATAGTTATAACCCAAATCGAATCCCATTCATTCATCACCAATTAGCCCTATCTAGTATTGAATATGATAAATATAACCACCGCTTATATTTATTAACCAGTTTTGAAGAAGGCGATTCAGACGAAGGTGTTGGCGGCTTTATGTGGATATTACCCTTAGAATATTTTCGTACCACTCATTTACCTTTATTAGTATTAAAACAAAATACTAATAAACCTTTAATGTTTGCTCATAAGGCTGAAGGTATTACAGTATTGGCAAAAAATAAAGTATTTGTTATTCATGATGATGACAGAGTTTTGGGAAGAGATATTGTGGAAAATCCAGAATCCCAATTTTCTCGGAAAGCCCACCAAGCAGCTTATGACATTGTAGAACTGTTTGATATTAAAGATAATTTACCAATCAGTATGACAGGCGAAAATAGTAATTTTTGACTACTAGAGACTTTTGCACGAATCAATCGTATCTGTTCAAAACTAAGTCAAGATATGGGATTAGGCAATTTTTCTCCTATTTTTTTTATAACTTAACGTTAAGAATGGGTAACAAATCTTGTCCAACTTAGATAATAGCATTAGATTTCGATAAACCAGGATACAAACAATGGCGTTCACAGATTTCAACTCTGCTGATGAAGTGCAAAAAGTTTATCAAATTACTTATCAAGAACAAAAATTTTTGTATATTTAACTCAAATCACCTTCAGATTCTTTGATTCAGGATTTTGAATTTAATCAACAAAATTTTGATATTTTTACCTCTGAAGCTTCTCGCTGTGAAGCGGTAATTTATCCATTATTTAAGAGATGCATGCAAACAGTTTATTAGTCATTATTCTTTGTGGAGCCATAAATAAATTGCTGTTGATTTTGATCCCAAGTTGTCAGGCATACCTGATTGTATGATTGATCACCGTTCAGATTTGGGAAAAAATGTTTTAGGTTTACCATTGGTTTTAATTGTTGAAGCAAAACAAAACAATTTCAGCAAAGACTGGGGACAATGTTTGGCAGAATTGGTTGCAGTCCAAGCTTTGAATGAATATATTCAACACCCTGTTTACGGTATTGTAACGGATGCTGAAGTCTGGCAATTTGGCAAACTGGAAAACAAATGTTTTACCCGTGCTCCTACGAGAACCACCATTAATGATCTAGCTAAAGTGTTTGGTGGTATTTATAAAACCATGGAATTAGCAACAACAAAATAGCGCCTCACATGATAGCTTTTCATCGTCATTAACTGCATTACGTCAGCAAATCAAAACAGAGAGTATGGATATTAGGGACTGTTCCCTTTTCACATGGGTAACCAGAAAAAAGCACAGGCTAAAGCAAGAGAACTGCTAAAATTACGTTCTAACTTATCATATCACAATGGCTCTAAAATGCTTTAGACGTGCAAATACGTTCTCAACCAAATGACGATATTTGTAAAGTGTCCAATCTATATCGTCATTTCCTACTGTTGAATTCTTTTTTCTTGGGATGATAAATGCCGTTTTTTTTCTTTAATTTTAAGACCTAACGATTCACTATCCTATCCCCTATCTGCAATTAGTTAGTTTATTATATATAGCAGCAATAAGGTTAAACCGTAGAGCAAAATGCTTACGACGATTTCGGTAACGAAAGGCAAGAATTTTGAAAATTTTAAGTGCCCGTATAACGTGTTCGACAATAATACGGATTTTATCCAGTTGGCGGTTAGCCTGTTTTTGTTCCTCAGTCAAAGGGCAAAGCTTAGTTTTTTTAAATGGGATTTGGCAACAAGTATGGTATTTTCCCATTCCTTGATAACCGCTATCAGCTAATACTCGTATAGAGACATCAAGTTGAGCTTTCTTGAGACTTTGTTTGAATAAGGTAAAGTCATGAACACTGCCTTTAGCAAAGTAGGTTGAAATAATCTTTCTACTATTAAAATCTATCATTATTTGTGCTTTTTGAGTGTGGCGTTTTTTTTCCCACTGTAATGAATTCTTTGTCGCCTCTTTGGCCTTTCAATCTCTTGTTCTGTCGCATCAACAACTATACACTCATATTCACCAACTGATAAACTAAATTTACCACTTCTCATTAGCTTGTTTTCTATCTTTTGGATTGTCCTACATACATTGGATTCTGATAA
>JADGDF010000182.1 GCA_016745055.1 Thiotrichaceae bacterium
CATACTCGTTCTCCTAAGTTTACAAAACTTGTTCTTTCTTATATCCTCCTTTTCGCAAAATACCATCTTAAATTCCGTGATACAACTCTAATATTTAAATCACCACTCACCTCTAATCAAGCTTTAACTGATTTATTAGCTTCTACTAGCCAGAGCAACTTATTTACTCCTCCAATGAAAGATTTATTATCAAGTTTAGAAGCTCTTACAACTTCAATGAAAGGAGCAAATAGATTAGCATTTAGTTTTACTAGTCAAAATTTTATCACGTCATTAATTTCTATTAACTCAAATAATTTATTTGCTCCTTCGTTAATAGGTGAAAACTTTGCTGAGATTTTAGATAACGCATCAGCTAACCTGGCAGGATTAAAAACCAACAAAAATAATGAATCAATAACTGATGCAATAAAAAAAATGTCATTTTTTTATAGGTCACCCATCCACCCATTTGGAAATATAGACTTTCTTGCTGAACAACAGACGGATATCTGTTCACAGTTGATGAAATCTTGCTTTTCCAATTTAGATGAATTGGAAGAAGAAATTAGTGATGAAAAATATCAAGATTCTTTTATTTCCAATATCTTAAATAATTTGAAGAATTCATTTGAGGAGTACAAAGATAACCCTCTTTGGAATAATTTAGCGATTAAAGTTGTTGAACTAATTATTCTCCCAGTGATAATTGCACTACTTTTTTCTTTACAATCACCTTCAAATGAAGATATGGAAAAAGTTAAAGAAATATCTTTAGCAAATCAACGACAACTACGAGAATTAACTGAAAAAAATCAATTGAGTATTCCAATGTTTACCCAATTTCATGTAGTTTTAGAAAAACTTGACGTATATGTAGAACCTTCCCAAAGAGCAAGTGTTATCTCTACTTTAGCAGAAGGTGAATTAGTTCTTATTATTTCTCAAAAGGAACAGTGGTTACAAATACAATTTATTAATTATATTACTCAAGAAATAAAAATTGGTTGGGTAGAAAAGCAATTTCTCAAACTTTTTGAACCAGACAACGAAGGATTTCCTTTAGAGCAATATCGCAATAGAGAAAACAATTCACTTATCACTTAATTTATTGGAATGGTTTATTTTGTTGCCTATTGTTAGAGATTGAAATGTAAATTGCAAATCGGTATGATCCCTTAAACTCCTTTATGGAAGAAGGTTTATAATATTTAAAAGTTAAAAATTCAGCTTGATCCCTATACTACAAAATTTAAAGATTCCAAGGCTTATTTTAATGGCAATATCTCTAAACTTACGAGCATAAAACTTTGATGGGCACATTATACGTTGTCGCAACGCCAATTGGTAACTTACAAGATTTAAGCCCTCGCGCTCAAGACACTTTAAGACAAGTAGATTTAATTGCTGCCGAAGATACGCGTCATAGCCGCCATTTACTCAACCATTTTTACATTACCACTTCTTTATACCCGTTACATGAACACAATGAAAAACAGGCAGCGCAATACTTATTACAACAACTTCAAGGAGGAAAAAATTTAGCCTTAGTCAGTGATGCTGGTACCCCTTTGATTAGTGATCCTGGTATGCATTTACTACAACTCATGCATGAAAACCAATTACCAGTTATTGCAATTCCTGGCCCAAGCGCAGTCATTACCGCTTTATCAGTTTCAGGATTACCTGCTGATCAATTTGTATTTGAAGGATTTTTACCTGCAAAATCAACCACGCGTCAAAAACGTTTATCACAACTGATTTCTGAAACCAGAACATTAGTATTTTACGAAGCACCACATCGAATTTTAGACTGTTTGCTTGATATGTCTCAAATTTTTGGAGAAGAGCGAATTATCGTACTGGTAAAAGAACTGACTAAGGTATTTGAAACAGTACACCGCGCAGATTTAAATTCAGCAACCGCTTGGTTACAAGAAAAAGCCGAAAGGCAAAAAGGTGAATTTGTGCTGATTGTGGCAGGCGCCCAACCGCTTGATAACCAGCAGATTGATCCGGACACTCAAAAAATATTTCAAACCTTAAAACAACACTTACCGCTAAAACAAGCGGCTAAATTAACCAGTGAAATTACAGGGGTTAGTAAAAATATTTTATACCAATTTGGACTGCAGCCTGATTAAATTTGAAATAGGTACAGTCCACCCAAATATGGCCCATAATCTAAAATTTATCCTCCATTTAATTTAGCCACGATCTTATATAAAATCATTTTTTTATAAAAATATTATTTATCATCACTTGCGTGATGATCGTTTAATATGGATAATTTCACCCCAATTTAAGATTATTTTGCTTAAAATCAAACTATTTTGAGTCAACGAGGGTTGTATAAATTCGCAATTTGCTTAGAACGACTCAAATAAAGTTAAACCCTCGTTAAGCCAAAGTCAACAAGCCTTTTAGGAACAGCAATGTTTGATAATCTTACCGACCGATTAAGTGTTACATTTAAAAAACTACGTGGACAAGGCCGACTCACCGAAGTTAACATTAAGGATGCGTTAAGAGAAGTACGCATGGCCTTATTGGAAGCTGATGTGGCCTTACCAGTTGTCAAAGCCTTTGTCGAAAAAGTCCGTGAACAATCCGTTGGCCAGGAAGTGTTAGCCAGCTTAACGCCTGGACAAGAACTGATTCGCATAGTTCGTGATGAACTTACCGCCTTGATGGGGGAATATAACAATGAACTTGATTTACAAGTCACGCCACCTGCCATCATACTGGTTGCTGGTTTGCAAGGTTCAGGCAAAACCACCACCATTGGCAAACTGGCTCATTGGCTCATTGAAAACAAGAAAAAGAAGGTCATGGTGGCCAGTTGTGACGTCTATCGCCCTGCGGCCATTGACCAATTACAAACCCTGGCAACTGAAGTCAATGCCCAATTTTTTCCCAGTACACCCGACCAAAAACCGGTGGATATTGCTAACAATGCAGTAGATCATGCACGAAAGCAGTTTGCTGATGTACTTTTAATTGATACTGCTGGTCGTCTTCACATTGATGAAGATATGATGGACGAAATCAAGCAACTTCATGCGGCCATTGATCCGATAGAAACCTTATTCGTCGTTGACAGCATGACAGGCCAAGATGCCGCGAATACTGCAAAAGCATTCAATGATGCGTTGCCTTTAACCGGCGTTGTTTTAACCAAAACCGATGGTGATGCTCGAGGTGGTGCAGCGTTATCTGTGCGTTTTATTACTGGCAAACCGATTAAATTCTTGGGGATTGGTGAAAAAACAACTGCATTAGAACCTTTTTATCCTGACCGTCTAGCTTCTAGAATTATCGGTTTAGGCGATGTATTAACCTTGATTGAAGAAGCTGAACGTAAGGTTGATAAAAAGCAAGCCGAAAAACTGGCTAAAAAAATCAAGAAAGGTCAAAAATTTGACTTGGAAGACTTCCGCGAACAGCTCATACAAATGCGTAATATGGGTGGTATAGCAAGTTTGATGGACAAAATGCCAGGCATGAACGAAGTGCCAGTTGATGTCAAAAGTAAAGTTAATGATAAAGAATTTATTCGTTTTGAAGCGATTATTAACTCTATGACCCCCCACGAAAGGCGATTTCCGGCAGTATTGAAAGGCTCTCGCAAACGTCGCATTGCCAATGGTTCTGGCACTCAAATTCAAGATATTAATCGTTTATTAAAACAATTTGGCCAAATGCAACGTGTTATGAAACAAATGACCAAGAAAGGCGGTATGGGTAATTTAATGCGCTCTATGAAAGGTAAATTACCGCCTGGACTTTTCTAATTGATGCATTGCTGTCGTTAATTAAGTGCTTAAAATTTGGTACAGGAGTGCAAGATTTATCTTGCCTAGCAAACTAAAGTTTGCACTCCGAGTAAAAAAGCATCTTGATAAACAATCCTTAACTTAATGACAATAAAACCAGTGCATAACCACGAGAAGGGTATGATGTGAATTTAAATTTTCTCGATTTTGAACAACCCATTGCAGAATTAGAAGCAAAAATAGATGAATTACGTTATGTCAGTGATGATAAAATTAACATCAGTGATGAAATTGCACGTTTACAAGCTAAAAATGAAGAATTAACGCGATCAATTTTTTCTTCATTGACAGCCTGGCAAGTTTCCCAGTTATCAAGGCATCCACAGCGTCCCTATTTGCTGGATTATATTCCACGCATATTTTCAGATTTTGAAGAATTGCATGGTGATCGCGCTTTTAGTGATGATGAGGCAATTATTGGTGGTGTAGCTCGTTTGGAAGGCCGACCCGTGATGATTATTGGTCATCAAAAAGGTCGAGATACCAAAGAAAAATTACAACGCAATTTTGGTATGCCCCGTCCAGAAGGCTATCGCAAAGCCCTGCGTTTAATGCAAATGGCAGAACGTTTTAAATTGCCAATTTTAACCTTTATTGATACGCCAGGCGCTTATCCTGGAGTGGATGCAGAAGAACGTGGCCAAAGTGAAGCCATTGCGCGTAATTTGTTTGTGATGTCACATTTAAAAACGCCCATTATTTGCACTGTGATTGGTGAAGGTGGTTCTGGCGGTGCATTAGCCATTGGCGTTGGCGATCGTGTTTGTATGTTGGAATACAGCACCTACTCCGTGATTTCACCGGAAGGATGCGCCTCTATTTTGTGGAAAAGTGCAGAAAAAGCGCCAGATGCAGCAGAAGCTATGAATTTAACTTCAACCCGTTTAAAAGAACTAGAACTCATCGACGCTATCGTGTCAGAGCCCTTAGGCGGTGCTCATCGAAATATCGAAAAAACAGCTCAGAACTTAAGTGAAATTTTGCAAGCCACATTAACCGAGTTGGATAGGTTAGAACCCAATGAATTACTTGTAAAACGTTATCAACGTTACATTGGATTTGGTAATTTTGAAGAAAATTAATTAGGAATTCAGGCATTTCAAAAGTCAGAAATCAGAAAAATAACACAAGTTCTAATTACTGTTGATTAAGCTTTTTATACTGAATTCTGACACCTGATTCCTACATTCTAATTTCAGTTATTTAAAGAAAATTAATTAGGAGAATATCATGTCAGAAATTGAAGCCATTTATGCCCGTGAAATCTTGGATTCCCGAGGTAACCCAACGGTAGAAGCAGAAGTTTATACTGCCACGGGTGAAATGGGGCGTGCGGCTGTACCTTCAGGCGCGTCAACAGGCTCGCGCGAAGCATTAGAGTTGCGTGATGGAGATAAGAGTCGTTATTTAGGTAAAGGCGTACTAAAAGCAGTTGAACACATCAATGGCGAAATTCAGGAAAATTTAGTAGGCATGGATGTCAGCGCGCAAGCCGAAGTTGACCGTGCTATGCTGGAATTAGATGGGACTGCAACCAAAGAACGCTTGGGTGCAAATGCAATTTTAGCGGTATCTATGGCAGTTACAAAAGCCGCTGCGGCTGAAATGGATATGCCATTATATCGTTACATCAGTGGCCTGAACGAACTACAAATGCCTGTACCCATGATGAATATCATTAATGGCGGTGCCCATGCAGATAACAACGTGGATTTGCAAGAGTTCATGATCTTACCTGTCGGCGCTCCAAGCTTAACTGAAGCCGTGCGTTATGGTGCAGAAGTTTTTCATTCTTTGAAAAGCGTGCTCAAAGCTAAAGGCATGAATACGGCGGTAGGGGATGAAGGTGGTTTTGCACCTGATTTAAAATCTAATGAAGAAGCGATTGAAATCATTTTAGAAGCTATTAATAAGGCCGGATTTAAATCGGGTGAAGATATTTACTTAGGTTTAGATGTCGCTAGTTCTGAATTCTACAATCGTGATGGTCGTTATTACGATATTGCTTCAGAAGGTAAACAGTTAGATGCTGCCAAATTTGCAGATTACTTGGCTAATTGGGTTGACAAATACCCTATTATTTCCATTGAAGATGGCATGGATGAAAGTGATTGGGAAGGTTGGAAAATTCTCACCGATAAGTTGGGCGATAGAATCCAACTCGTTGGTGACGATTTATTTGTCACCAATACATCAATTTTGCAAGAAGGGATTGAAAAAGGCATTGCTAACTCAATTTTAATCAAATTAAACCAGATTGGCACGATTTCCGAAACGCTAGCAGCCATAAATATGGCCAAGAAAGCAGGTTATACGGCTATCATTTCCCATCGTTCTGGTGAAACAGAAGACAGTACGATTGCTGATTTGGCTGTTGGTACTGCTGCTGGCCAGATTAAAACTGGTTCTTTGTCCCGTTCTGATCGAATTGCTAAATACAATCAGTTAATTCGCATTGAAGAGGAATTAACCGATAATGTGTCTTATCCTGGAAAAGCTGCGTTTTATAATTTAGTTTAATCCACGTGGATGTACCGATAAGATAGAATATATCATGTCTTTTCAGTACATCTTACAGGCTCAAGTCAGCTCCTATTTTTCAAACTAGGGGCCTTTTTATAATGCTAACTAACATGCTTTTAGGCTAGACCTCTTGCAAAATAATTTACTGAAATAGTTAAGGAATTAGTTTACTATTATATATAGTAGCAATCAGGTTAAATGGAAGAACAAAATGTTTTGGACAATTGTAATAAGGAAAAGAGAGAACCTTAAATATTTTAAGTGCTTGTATAGGGTAAAACTTAGTTTTTAAAAGGAATTTAGCAACAAGCATAAAGTTTAGCCATCCCTTAATAACCGTTATCAGCTAGTATTTTCATAGAAACATTTAGTTTTTTGAGCTTTAGTTTAACTCTCTTTTCCATTTTTCAATAACTTATTTCGTAAGAGGTCTAGTACTAGCCTTTTTTGAGGAATAACAAAGCTCGTTTAATTTCTTGCATAAATGATCTATGTGCTAAACACGAATTAGCACAAGAAACAGAGCCAAATTTAGTACACACTACAGTTTGGGCCCGAATTTGTTTTGCTTCTTTACCATACCAAATATCACGAGCACTATCATCTTTGACATTACCAAGCATTGGATAAAACCAACATGTTCTTACATTGCCATTAGGTAAAATACGATAATTGCGTAATGCCACGCGGCAAGGCGAAACCCCATGATACACTTGTTTTTCAAGAAAATGGGCAGGATAGGTACGTAATTTCTCATTGCTTGTTTCTATGGGAAAACCATCTTGCTTCATTTTAACTAACGTTTCAACTACTTGTTGCAATAGTTTTAAATCAGATTCTTGTCTAATCCATAACTCTGAGTCAGTATTTCTTAGTCGAATCGGATTAAAATCAACCGTTGTTGCACCCACAAGTTTTGCCCAGTTAACTAGCTCTGGTAAGATACGAAAGTTGTAAGAGTGCACGGTCGTTTTTATCCGTATTGGAAATTTTAAACCTAATCGATCTCGCTCTTCCCTTAAAAATCCAATTCCCTTTGTAATTTTATCTAACGATTTAGGCATACCTCGTATATAGTCATGAATTTCTGCTGTTGAACTGTCGACTGAGATGTCAATGTTCATTGGTTTTGCAGCAATGACCTTTTCAACAATGTGACGACTAAAAGCAGACCCATTTGTAATAACTCCCCAGCCAATTTTCTTGTCATGGCAGAATTTAAGCAAATCTACAAAGCCTTCTTTAACAAAGGGTTCTCCGCCACCTCCAAATTGAATAATAGAGTTGTATCACGGAATTTAAGATGGTATTTTGCGAAAAGGAGGATATAAGAAAGAACAAGTTTTGTAAACTTAGGAGAACGAGTATGAAAA
>JADGDF010000021.1 GCA_016745055.1 Thiotrichaceae bacterium
TTATTGATTTATATGATGAAATAATTGGAGTATGTGCCGGACTATGGAACTTTTATCTAGCTAATTGATTGATTTTTAACGGGATACAACTCTATTGATATAAATTTAATAACTAATTGAAATTAAATATTTTTTATCTTATTAAAATTGCCCTATATACATTAAGTATTTCTCAGCCATAGACTTAATGTTATACTATAATTTATTTTAGGAATGTAACAAATGGAGGACGCACTGCGTAAGTAACCATGAAAAAATTATGTTCAGTATTATTGTTCATTAGCTTGCCAACGATTGCTAATGCTTACGAAGTTTTTTTTAACGCAACCGAGCCTTACTTAACAAAAGATGGTAATTCTGTTGTATTTGATGGTGTAAGAGTGGATGGATTTGGATTTTCTCCTGAAGCAGATGCATTAAAACTAAAATTTACCTATGATCAAGATAGCTATGGCTTTATGTTAGATCAAGGTAGCACTGTCGTTTATGAAGATATTGGTATTTTCCATATGCACCATATTTGGAAAGATGTGGAAAAAACAGAGATCAATTATATTTCTCCCTACATTAGTTTACCTGAACCTCCAGCAGATGATAGCGATATTGTCGCAGAAACCCCAGAATGTTGTATATCAGGTGAGCAGTTTAAATTTACTGTACCTGCAGGTGAAACATTTACTGCTGATTTGGACTTAGAAAAAGGTCATGTACTTTCTTGGTTCATCCTATCACCAACCCAAGATTTTACTCTAAAATTAATAGGAGCTAATACAGAATTTGAAGTTTCTGGTAAACGGAAAGAAACTGTATTAACCAAACCTGTCAAAATTTTCTTAGATGGTAGTTATCAACTCACAGTCAGTGGTGCTGATGCAGAAAAAGATTTTTCTTTTAAGATGATGCTTTCTAATGCAAATAATACAATCAGTGCACCTGCTGTGCATAAAGATGTGCTTAAGGTCAGAATAGCTAAAAATACCTGGGAATATTCAAAGTTTCAAGTAACTTTAAATGCTGATGATACTTTAGAGCTACCCGCAACAGGCTCTGGTGTAAAGCTATTACTGGTTGACAAAATGAGTCAAACAATTGCGTCAGCAACGGGCAATGATGTGCTAATGTTAACGGCTACAAAACCAAGCACTTACTACTTATTGGTATTTAATACCACAACAGATGAAGCAGGCAACTATGCTGGGCGCATATCAATTCAAGCCCCTGAACCAGTAAAAGAAACGCCTACGCCAAAACCATCTTCAAAGCCTAAAGATGATAGCGTTCCAGCGGATGCTGCAACCACAAACTAACGTTAGTTGAATTTGTATGCTTGAAAGCGGGATATTCCCGCTTTTTTATATATATTTTTAACAAATTAAATCAACCATTCAAAGCATGTAAGATTTATTTTGTAAAATAGTTATCTGGTTTTATAAATATATTTGGATATGGTGTTCATTATTAAAATTAGGTATAATAAAAAATTGATCGGGGTGTAGCGCAGCCTGGTAGCGCACTTGCATGGGGCGCAAGAGGTCGTGGGTTCAAATCCCGCCTCCCCGACCACCCAAACTATATTCTCCAAATTTTTATAAACCACTCTTCAAGCTTGCCTCAATAAATTTATCCAAATTTCCATCTAATACAGATTGTGTGTTCGTATTTTCAATGCCAGTACGTAAATCTTTAATACGTGATTGATCAAGCACATACGAGCGAATTTGGCTTCCCCAACCTATATCTGCTTTACTATCTTCCAACGCTTGTTGAGATGCATTTCGCTTTTGGATTTCAAATTCATACAATTTTGCTTTTAATTGTTTCATTGCTGTGGCTTTGTTCTTATGTTGCGAACGATCATTTTGACATTGCACTACAATATTGGTCGGTAAGTGGGTAATCCGCACCGCTGATTCAGTTCGATTAACATGTTGACCACCCGCACCACTAGCACGATATACATCAATACGCAAATCAGTTGGGTCTACGTCAATACTAATATCGTCATCCACTTCTGGAGAAATAAAAATTGCGGCAAAGGAAGTATGGCGACGACTACCAGAATCAAAAGGAGATTTACGTACCAAACGATGTACACCTGTTTCTGTGCGTAGCCAACCGTAAGCGTATTCACCCGATATTTTTAAAGTCGCACTTTTAATTCCAGCAACTTCACCAGGAGAAAGTTCAATAATTTCAGTGTTAAATGAATGTTGCTCTGCCCAACGCAAGTACATACGCAACAACATATCAGCCCAATCTTGGGCTTCAGTCCCGCCAGAACCAGATTGTACATCTAAAAATGCGTTGTGTGTATCCATTTCTCCGCTAAACATGCGGTTAAATTCTAATTGCGCCAGTTGGGCTTCTAGCGTGGTCAGCTCTTGTGCAATTTCTTGAGCGGTGCTTGTATCATTTTCTTGTTCTGCTAGACTGAGTAATTCCTGAGTATCTGCAAGTGACTCGTGGATATTGTCTATAACTTGTACAATTTTTTCTAATTCAACTTTTTCTTTGCCAAGTGTTTGAGCACGTTCAAGATTATTCCATACATCAGGTTGCTCTAATTCAAGATTGACTTCAACTAGCTGCTCACATTTGACTTCATAGTCAAAGATACCCCCTAAGCGTTTCTAAACGCGTTTGCATATCGGCGATTTGTTGAAAAAGTGGATTAAATTCAAATTCCATTACTACTTTCCTAAAAATATGTGAGTAAAATATACTTTAATTTTCCAAATAGGCTATCATAATCTATAGTCCAAGTTCATCCCAAATTGCATTGACTTTTTCTTTAATTTCTGCTGTCATCTTGATGGGAGTTCCCCATTCTCTTTGAGTTTCACCAGGCCATTTATTAGTTGCATCTAGTCCCATTTTTCCGCCTAGTCCTGATACAGGTGATGCAAAGTCTAAATAATCAATCGGCGTATTTTCGATTAATATGGTGTCACGCACAGGATCCATCCGTGTTGTCATTGCCCAAACCACATCAGGCCAATTGCGTACATCAATATCATCATCTGTCACAATCACAAATTTAGTATACATAAATTGGCGTAAAAATGACCAAATCCCAAACATCACGCGTTTGGCATGACCTGAATATTGTTTGCGAATACTGATAATGGCCATGCGATAGGAACAGCCTTCAGGTGGTAGATAAAAATCAACGATCTCGGGAAATTGCTTTTGTAAAATAGGCACAAACACTTCGTTCAAAGCAACCCCTAAAATGGCAGGTTCATCAGGAGGACGCCCTGTATACGTACTGTGATAAATTGGGTTATGACGGTGAGTCAAACGCTCAACCGTAAACACGGGAAAAGTGTCCACTTCATTATAATAACCCGTATGATCGCCGAATGGTCCTTCTGGAGAGGTTTCGTTGGGATAAATATAGCCCTCTAAAATGATTTCAGCATTCGCGGGTACTTGCAGATGGTGCGTTAGACAATTGGCCAATGCTGTACGCTTGCCGCGTAATAAACCCGCAAATGCATATTCTGATAAAGTATCAGGAATGGGCGTGACTGCAGCTAAAATGGTCGCTGGATCAGCGCCTAACGCGACAGTAATAGGAAATGGTTCGTTTGGATGGGCTTGTTGCCAATCACGAAAATCTAAAGCCCCGCCTCGATGCGATAACCAACGCATAATCACTTTATTTTTGGCAATCACTTGCTGACGATAAATACCTAAATTTTGCCGAGATTTTTGTGGACCTTGAGTTACCGTTAATCCCCAAGTAATCAGTGGTGCCACATCCTCAGGCCAACAAGTTTGAATAGGTAATTGGTATAAATCAACCTCTTCTTTTTGTAAAACATTTTCCTGACATAGCGGATGCCCTACAATTTTTGCTGGCATATTCAATACTTGCTTGAATAAAGGTAACTTATCCCAAGCATCCCGAAAGCCTTTTGGGGGATCGGGTTCTTTTAAAAAAGCCAGTAATTTTCCAATTTCACGTAAAGCGCTGACTGAAGTTTGTCCCATACCTAAAGCCACTCGTTCAGGGGTGCCAAAAAGATTGGCCAATACAGGCATAGTATAATTTTCAGGTTGTTCAAATAAAAGTGCAGGCCCTGCTTGACGCAGTACTCGATCACAAATTTCAGTGATTTCTAAATTGGGGCTAACGGGGACAGTGATACGTTTAAGTTCACCCAAGGTTTCTAATTGAGTAGTGAAATCACGTAAGTCTTTATATTGCATAGCTAAGAACTTTTAAGTAAAAGCAATGTATTGGGAATTCAATAAATATCTAAAATACCATGATTATAATCAAAAATTAATTTTATTACGATGTTAGTCCATATTTACTTCGCTTTAATTCAAAATACTTGATATTATTTCTCCATTTCATAATATGCCATTAAACCCTTGATGATGTACCTTTTTTAAAATTGTACTTTTTTTTCATCTCCATAACTCTGTTTCTTCCTATGGAACCCATTTGAAGTTTTAGAATAAAGCTAAAAGAGCGTTTTCAAGAATATAGAGAAGTCATGCGCTATTCAAGTAGCCTAAGTGATAAAGAGTGGATGATAATAGAGCCTTTGTTAATGGAGTTGCTAGTAAAGAAAAAGCGGACCTGTCCAACGAAATGGACATATAGAGAAATTCTTGATGGAGTCCTCTATCGACTGAAAAATGGTTGTAGTTGGGAAGACTTACCTAAAGATTTTCCACCTTATTCAACCGTTTACTGGCATTACAAACTGTGGAGGGAAAGTGGTTTAATGATAAATTGCTGGCCAGATTACATGAAAACATACCTCAACAGGTAAAGAAAAACGGAAGTGGACAACGTTGATGCTTGTTGATTCTCAAGCAGTCAAAAACACATGCAATGCGAGTAGGGAAACAAAAGGTTTTTGTTTTTACAAATCTACAAATGGGATTAAGCGGTACCTAGCAGTAGACACCCTCGGTTTTCCATAATTTTTTCTTCTCTTTATTTCGCTAGTGGTCTATTCTGATTTGATAAGTAACTGCAGGTATTAATTAAGTTTTATAATAGACTATCTCTCCTATTTGTACCTCTCTAAAATACATGTAATAATGTTAATCATGCGTTTTCAACAGTTAGGGTAAACAATGAAAACAAATTGTTTAATATTCATATTAGTACTTTTATTTTCTAACAGTGTGGATGCTGCAAAATCATTTCACATTGCCAACCTCAAACAACTTACTTTTAATGAAAATAGTATTGCGCCTTCATTTTCACCCACTGATAAAAATTTATTGGCTTTTACTTCCTCAAAATATCAAGGAATTTATGTCCTACGTTTGACTAAGGGACTGCAAACTAAACGATTGCAAATGTTAGGCAATACCTTAAAAGCACCAGAACCATTGACCAATGCCCCACAGGCTGGGTTTGAATTTTCTTGGTCGCCTGATGGTAAATATATTATTTCTCGTTTTAGCGTTGGGGAACAAAAGCGTTTGGGAATGTTTGATCTTCAAACACGACAATACATTGATTTTTCAGGTAATGTGAGTAGTGTTTCCATTCCAACTTTACGTCAACAACAAATTTTCTTTACCCAAAATAACATGGATTTAACGCTTAGCTTGAACCAATCGCCAGGTAAAAAACTACAAGCTTTCCAGGTCAATCAGCAGTCTTTACCTATGCTTGAGAAAGAGGGAGATATTTTAGTTGGTAACAAAAAAGTGAATCGAGAAGGGAGTCAATGTTGGCTTCCCAATGTTTCCCCTGATGGCATTAAAATTAGCTTTGAATGTTGGGAAGGTTTGTACATTTATCACATTAAGTCGCGTAATTTGATTTTTATTGGCAAAGGTACTGATTCCTCTTGGTCTCGTGATAGCCAGTTGTTAGTTTATGAAAAAACAACGGATAATGGCTATGATTTACTTAGCTCAGATATTTACATGATACGTCATGATGGTACGCAGCAGGTCAATCTGACGAAAAAACACGCAAAAATTATTCGCCGTCCCACTTTGAGTCCTGATAAAAGTCAAATTGCAGTCGACATTGACGGAGATATTTATGTGGGAGACATGAAATGATGGCTAAGTTGCAGCAACTTATTTTTATTATTTCCTGTTTGTTAAACCACTATAGTCATGCAGATTTAAAAGGTTATAAATTTGGTCTTGATCCTGGACATGGTGGTAAGGATGTTGGTGCAATTGGCAATGGTTTACAAGAAAAATCAGTCACTTTAGCAACTGCTTTGGCTGTAAAAAAATATTTAGAACTTGATGGTGCAAAGGTAGTGATGACTCGCTCGACAGATAAAAGTGTTACTCCATCCATCAGTGGCCGTCAGGAATTGGTTGCACGCGCCCGTTTTCTCAATAGCAAACAAGTGCAATATACAATTTCCATCCACTATAATGCAGCAGCTTCTCGTGCTAATGGGACTCTCGCCTATATTGCCAGAGGAGATTGCAATGCACCTCATCAATCAGGGCAGTTGGCGTATTCAATTGTCACAGCACTTAAAAAAGTAGTGGGCCTTACTCTCATGAAAGGCGGGAGAGGGTCAAGTAGATTGTGTCGTGGCAAAGCAGGGGTTTTTGCTTATGGCGTTGTCATGGTTGTTGATACTAATATGCCTGCTTTATTGGCTGAGGTCTCCTTTATTACTAATCCTTGGGAAGCCAAAAAATTAAAGAATCCTGACTATATTAAACGCAATGCTTGGGCAATTTATACCGGTATCGTGAATTATATCGGTGGAGGACGTAAACCTTTACCTTATATGAAAAATAATTTCCCTCCTAAACTGTTATTGCCTGCCAATAATGCAGAAAATCAAACTTTGGCAAATATAGTTTTCAGTTGGCAAAATGAAAATCCTAAAAAGTACATTAAGCAAGTAACCTTTAGTTTGCAAGAAGCTTTAAACAAAGGAAAATTACCTCAAAAGCCAAAATATATTCGTTGTGAAGGTAAAACCCATTTAGCTGTTGGTATGCGTGAGAAATATTCGCCTGCAGGTTGTGATGCGCTACAACCAAATCGGTGGTATTACTGGCGAATTATGTTAGATTTAAAAGATAAATCGAAACAAATACAAGGTCATTATTTTAAAACAAAATCCTCAACTAATTAGCGGTCTTGCGTTTGTATAATGACTTTTTTCAATTCAAAGAAGCAATACTTTGTCCTCTAAAAATAATGTAGAATATAGCTAATTTTAACGAATATTGATAATTCCTATGAATGTGTTTGTATTTGATATAGAAACTGTGCCTGATGTTGTCAATGGTCGATGTTTATATGGCAACTCAGAAGAAATGCAAAACTTAAGTGATAAAGATGTTTGGCGGGTCATGAGCCATTATCGTCACCAAGAAACAGATGGCCGTACTGAAATGATGCGTCATCACCTACAAAAAATTGTCGCTATTTCTGTGGTATTACGTTCAGGCGAACAATTTAAAGTTTGGTCTCTGGGAGAACTCGATTCAGCAGAAGAAGAGTTGATTCAACGCTTTTTTTCTGGAGTAGACAAATATACACCTACGTTAGTTTCTTGGAATGGTGGTGGATTTGATTTACCTGTATTACATTATAGAGCGCTGCTACACGGTATTTCTTCCAAAACTTATTGGCAAACCCTGGGTGATTTTCGTTTTAATAACTATTTAAATCGTTATCATGAACGCCATATTGATTTAATGGATATGGTGGCAAGTTATCAACCACAAGCTTACGCTCAGCTTAACCAAATAGCCATAATGCTAGGTTTGCCTGGTAAATTAGGTATGAGTGGTGACAAAGTATGGGACACTTTTTTGGATGGTGATATTGAAAGTATTCGCAATTATTGTGAAACTGATGTATTAAATACCTATTTAATTTTTCTACGTTTTGAACTCATACGTGGACGTTTGACTCAAACACACTATGATCAAGAATGCGAATTAGTGCGCGATAAATTGAATTCAGAAGATAAACCTCACTTTAAGCAATTTTTAGAGGCTTGGGGTTAAGCTTAAAGAAAAAAATGGGTATCAAAAACGCTAACTATGTTTAATAAACTGCTGATTTTAAAGAGTTATCCTTAGTTATTAAAATTTTAAGTAGACATTCTCTATAAATGTTTAATTAAGTGGCGCTTCTAATTGCCTGTAGAAACTGTTTCTAACCAAGCTCGAATTGCCCATAAGGCTTCTTGGCTCACATGGTCTGCCATTCTTGGCATATAGGTAATGCCACTGCTGATAGCGCCTTCTCTAACTCGGACTGCATATTGCTTATCCC
The DNA here is from genome assembly GCA_016745055.1 of Thiotrichaceae bacterium. Lineage (GTDB taxonomy): Bacteria > Pseudomonadota > Gammaproteobacteria > Beggiatoales > Beggiatoaceae > JADGDF01. The sequence continues at coordinate 8,255 of JADGDF010000021.1, forward strand.
CTTCTTCGCCAGTAGGTAAATTACGCAAATCAGGTGCAATACCTGAAGAATTGGCGTCTAATCCGTGGCATCTTGCACACAGTTGGTTATAAGCTTTTCCACCAATTTCAATGGCTTTTGTGTTATTTCGATAAGGATTTTCCTCCATCCACTGTTCACCTAATTGCCTTAATCCACTTACATCCACAACGGGAGGGAATTTTTTGTCAATCCCCAATCCCAAGGTGGGAATAGCCATCAAAGATAACATTGAGAAAATACGTAAGTACTCGCCCATTTTTCTAATTCCTATTTTGTTTTGGAGCAAAAACACAGAATATTTTTGGTGTTTTCATGACGATTGTAATGGTTTCTTAACTCTTTTTACCAGAAAAACGTTACTTATAAATTGACACAACTGTAGTAGGTGTAATGCCAAAATAAACTAACTTAAAAGTATAGCATTGGAATAGGCTAATACAATGCTCTATAAATTTACCCATTAGTAAAAATATGTCGATTTAATAAGGGAAATAATATATTTTACCCTCATTAGCTGTGTGTTTTCTTATCTCCCGATAAAAGCTATAATGGCATTATATAGATAACTGCTTGAATTTACATTTTATCAGTTTGCTAAGTATTTTTTGATCCTTGAAAAAGAAAAGCACCTTATTTTTCCACCTCAAGAGGTAATCTCATGCGTTCAAAACCATTTAAGCTAAAAAAGAAATTAGCGTTAACCTCGGCTGTTAATTTAGCGTTACTCCCTAGTTTGGTTGTCGCTGCTGACACTGGTAAAGGTGCAGAACCGAACTCTGGCCAATCTGGAGAACAAAATAAACCTTTGGCGAGTCCTGAATGTCAATACCCTGAATGTGGTCGTTTGCCTCAATTGAGTTTAAATCAAATTTCCAAACCACTTGAGGCGATTATTCCTCCCATTAATGATAGTGAACTCAGTCCTCAAGGTGGTATTTTTGAAAATGATTTAGCTGATTTTGAAACGGAAGGTTTGATTTTTGTTGAAGATATTGCAGATGGTGAAGTGCGAATCGACTTTATTGTGAGTAATATTAGAAACGATATACCCGTCGACATTTTTCTTGCATTTACCTCAGAATTAGCGCCTTTTGAAGATGGCGAAGAACCTGATGGTTTAAAACCCAAATTTTCTGGTGATAGACCATGGATGGAAGATGAAGATATGATGGGACCAGAAAGTTCGATGATGCTACCAGAAGGCGGCATGGGACCCGAAGGACAACCTAGACCTAAAGCGGCACAAAGACCTAAAGTTTCTCATAAACCAGGTCAAAGACCTGCTCCTCGACCAAAAGCAGGGACAGGGGCAAAACCACCTAAACCATTATTAGGTACAATTTGTTTAGGTTTAGAAAATGTACAAATATTAGCAGGGATACATCTTCAACCTAGCAGACGCTTCATGCCTTCTCAAACTAATGCTTTTGGTGACGCATTAAAACCTTCGCAGTCTATTATTATCCCCGTGCGGCTTTCTGAACTTGAAAAATTCATGGCATTGGGTGATAACCTTTATTTCCAAGCCGTCGCTTTTCCAGCAGGCAATTACGATTTAGAAAAATCTCAAGCTTCAGAATGTGATCGTTTTTACATTGCTTGGCCTAAAACTGATGAAGTAACGGGTGAAACTACCGGTGGTAAAACTGATATAGGTGTTGCCTCGGATTCTACGACAGGTGATACTGGTGGTAAAATCACGCCATAATTAATTTTATGAGCTCATGGTGTTTATATGGTGATTCAACCACTGTATAGCACCAGAAATAGCCAATATTTTTAGAAACGCAGACCTTCTTACTTAAACCTTCCGTTGCATTAATATAATAGCAATAGTCAAAAATAGTAATGGTGGCACAAGTACAACAAAAATAGGTGAAATTTCATAGACTAAGCCAACGCGCAACATAATTTGGTTCACCATATAAAAAACAATACCAATAAAGGCGCCAATTAAAATACGTTGCCCAATAGGGACTGTACGTAAGGAGCCAAAAACCACAGGCATTGCCAAAAAAATCATCGCAATACAAATCAATGGATAGGTTAAGCGGTTCCAAAATGCCAGTTCATAATCAATGGTACGTTGTCCATTGTCTTCCAAATACCGAACGTATTTATACAACTCAATACTTGATAACTTATTAGGTTTTAGCACAACAATTTTGATTAGTTCAGGATTGAGACTTGCGTTCCAAACCTGCTCAGGCAATAATTCTCTGGTAATTTTTTTGTCGGTAATGTAATCCTTCTGAACATCCTTTAACAACCATTCCTCATTTTCATAATAAGCTTCTTTTGCATAAAGATGGGTGTGTAATCGAAACTGAGCATCAAATTGATATAAGTTAATTTCTCCAAACCCATTCGTTGGCAAAATTGCTTTAATATTAATAAAGTTGTGACCATCTCGCGCCCAAAAGCCATAATCCTGATTAAAAGAAATATAATTACCGCCTGTTTGTGCCAGTGAACGCAAATTTTTAGCATATTGTTCACTTTGAGTCGCTACGTACTCACCAATAAACATGACTATTACTGTTAAAATCAATCCCACTCTGAGGGCAGATGTGGCAATTTTTAACATGGAAATACCTGCTGCCCGCATCACAGTCAATTCACTATTATTAGCTAATACACCCAACCCAAGCAGGCTACCAAGTAATGCAGCCGTTGGAAATAAATCATAAACATGGCGAGGAACTTCTAATAGCACATATTGAATGGCGAGCCAAACACCGTAATCCTGCTTACCAATGTCGTCAATTTCATCAACAAATGAGAAAAAAGTAAATAAACCAACAAGAATCAATAAAACCAAAGCAATGCTGGCAAATACAGTTTTTCCAATATAAATATTAAGTTTTTTCACGAGCAACTTCTTGAAAAATGGCGAATTGCAAAAGAGTATATCAAAGAAAAATCATAGAATGAAACAATCGTACGAACAACTACTGAGAGATGATAGGTAGAGTACAGGACATATTGGAGTACAAAACGAAAGAATAATGAGTACTTCATAGGATTGGACGATTGGTAACTGAGTTATTTAAAACTGTAGAACACGCTTTGAGTTATTTAGCTAAACTTGCAAGCTAATGGGTAAGAACGAATTTCTAGCTAAAAACGAAAGCTAACAAAAAATAGAAAAATTAAACAAGTTATCAAACTATTGCAAGTCACAACATAAAATCTTACACTTAAACTTTGCAATAATTTCATTTGTGAATGAGCGTTGTTTAGCATAAAAAAGCTTGACAAATCAACCTTCGCCCTAAAAACTACCTTTATACCTTCCTCGAACACCGTTCTAGTTCTAAAAAAACATGTTCAAACAATTTAAAATTCGCACCCAACTATTTATTAGCTTTGGTATGACACTGCTCTTTTTGTTAGTAGTGGGTGTATTTTTAGTGATACAAATCAAAGCAGTGACTAAAGTCACCACTCAAATATATCAACATCCATTTACTGTCAGTAATGTGATGTATGATGTTAATTTAAGTGTGGGCAAAGTATATCGTCAGTTGAATCATATTCTGCTGAAAGAAAAAGTAGGTGTACGCTTTCAAGAAAGAGAATTATTGGCTATTCAAATCCACGAAAATGAAATTCACCAGCAATTAAAGCAAATTCAAACCCTTTTTTTAGGAAATCTATCAGATGTACAGACTGTCATGGATAATTTCATTGCGTGGCAAGCCACTGTAGAACAGGTAATTTTTCTAGTTGAACAGCATGAAATAGAAAAAGCTATTTTATTTTTCAATAAAAAACACTATAAACAACTGACATTATTAGAAAAAGAACTTAACGCGTTAACAAATTTTGCGAATAATAAAGCCAATCAATTTTTGAGCAATGTAAATACACTTGAACAGCGTTCTTTATGGTGGGTTTATATCCTTATTTCAGTCTTTATATTCATTGCTATCTTCATTGCGCTCTTCATTTCTCGTACTATAAATCAATCAATTCAATGTGCGGTTGATATTGCTTATGCCATTGCACAAGGAAATTTAGATACTGATATTCAAAATTATTATCATAACGAAATTGGGCAATTGCTACAAGCATTTGAAAGTATGCAAATGCAACTGAGAGAACGTCATCAAATTGAAGTTGCTTTAGCACAAGCTAATGAACGCTTTAATACTGTATTAGACAGTTTAGATGCTGCAGTTTATGTTGGTGATATGGAAACTTATGAAATCTTATTTGCCAATCGCTATATTAAAGATTTGGTTAATGATCAGGATTTGGTTGGAAAAACATGCTGGAAAGTGTTACAAACAGGGCAAATTGATTCTTGTGAATTTTGTTCTAATGATAAATTAATTGATGAGCAAGGCCAACCAACAGGTGTTTATACTTGGGAATATAAAAATACACTTACGCAACGCTGGTTTTATGTTAAAGATCGTGCTATTCGTTGGGTAGATGGACGTTTGGTAAGATTACAGGTGGCAACTGATATAACCCATCGCAGGCAAATGGAAGAGAATTTACGCACTAGTGAAACTCGTTATAGGGCAATTGTTGAAGATCAAACTGAATTAGTATGCCGTTTCTTGCCTGATACAACGCTTACTTTTGTTAATGAAGCCTATTGCAAATATTTTGGGGTAATGGAAGCCGATATTTTAGGCAAACCTTTCTTACCATTAATTCCTCAGGAAGTTCATGCCTCTGTTTTAGACGATATTCAGACGTTGATCAAAAATCTAAATACAACGACAGTCGGGATTATCCATGAACATCCAGTGGTTACAAATAAAGGCGAAGTCAACTGGCAACAATGGTCAAATCGCGCTATTTTAGATGAAAATGGCCAGCTCCAAGAATTACAAAGTGTTGGTAGAGATATTACAGCCCGTAAACAAATTGAACAAGCCTTGCAAGCCTCAGAAAGTAAATATCATCAACTTTATGAGACACTTAGAGATGGCATTATCGAAACGGATATTGATGGGCGGATTATGGAGTGTAATCCTGTATTTTTAAACATTATTGGGTACAACCACAGCGAAATTTATGCACTATGCCACAGTGCCATTACTCCCGTCAAATGGCAAGCCATCGAAGCACGAATATTGGAAGAGCAGGTATTGGTACAAGGTTATTCTGACTTATATGAAAAAGAGTATTTAACTAAAACAAATAAATGTGTACCTGTTGAAATAAGGTTGTACTTAATTAGAGATAAACATGAACAACCATTACGTATTTGGGGATTTGTGCGAGATACCACAGAAAGAAAATGGGCACAAGAAAGATTACGTTCTGCCAGCGCTTATAATCGTCGTTTAATTGAAGCTAATTTAGATGCTTTAGTTGCCATTACCCATAATGGTAAAATCAGCGATTTAAATGGTGCTACCGAACAAATTACCGGTTTGAGTCGCGACCAATTGGTTGGAGAAGATTTTTCCAATTATTTTACTCACCCAGAACAAGCACAAGCCATTTACCAAGAGGCTTTAGATGATGGTGTTGTGCATGATATTGAACTTGAAATTCGTCATCAGTCCGGCAAAATGACCCCTGTTTCTTACAATGCGTCTGTATATCGAGATGAATTTGGTGACATTGTTGGTGTTTTTGCGGTTGCGCGTGATATTACTGCAAGAAAACAAATTGAAGCAGATTTACGTCAAGCTAAGGAATCGGCTGAAATTGCTAATCGTGCTAAAAGTATTTTCTTAGCAAATATGAGTCATGAGCTGCGTACTCCTCTCAATGGTGTGTTGGGGTATGCGCAAATACTTATGCGAGATAAAAAGTTGAGCAAACGACAGCAGGAAGGGGTTGCCGTGATTCAACGTAGTGGTAATTATCTGCTAAATTTAATTAATGATATTCTAGACTTATCGAAAATCGAAGCAGGTAAAATTGAGTTAAATCCGACTGATTTTCACTTTGGCGAACTTTTAGAATCAATTAACGAATTGTTTACTATTCGTGCTGAACAAAAAGGGATTGAATATATTTACGAACCGTTGTCTTCAATGCCAATAGGCATTCACGCTGATGAAAAACGTTTAAGACAAATTTTGATTAATTTAATTGGCAATGCAATTAAATTTACAGAAAAAGGCAGTGCTAGCCTAAAACTGAGTCGTTGTGAAGATAAAATCTTATTTCAGATAGAAGATACAGGTATTGGAATTAGTTTAGAAAATCAAGAAAAAATTTTTGAACCTTTTCAACAAGTCGGAGATATTACTCACCACGCTGAAGGTACGGGCTTAGGTTTGTCCATCACTAAACGGTTAATTGAACTTATGGGCGGTACTTTACATGTTGAAAGTGTTGAAGGTATAGGGAGTATCTTCTGGATGATGCTCGATTTGCCTGAGCTAGATGCCGTAAAATCTGTTCGTCAGCAAGTACCTATGATTATTGGCTATGAATCTCGCTGTAAAAGATCAAAATTCCGCATTTTAGTGATTGATGATGCTTGGGAAAACCGAACTATGTTAGCTAATTTACTAGAACCCCTAGGGTTTGAAGTGACTGAGGCAAATAATGGTAAAGAAGGTTTGGCAAAAGCAGAGGATATTTTACCCGATTTGATTTTGATGGATTTAATCATGCCCATTATGAATGGCTTCGAGGCAACCCGTAATTTGCGTTTAATACCTGAGTTCCACAATTTACCGATTATTGCAACGTCCGCTAGTGTTTTTGAACACCACCGCCAACAAAGCTTATTATCAGGCTGTAATGATTTTGTACCCAAGCCTATTCGCGCAGAACAGCTATTTTTTGTCTTAGACAAATATTTAGCTTTAACTTGGACTTATGATGAAGTTGAAGATATTGAAGCGCAAACAGCTAGAAAAATAAAACTCGCATTAAAACAATCCCAAGCATTCATAGGCCCATCACTTGCGCAAGCAGAAATTTTGTATGATAAGGTGATGGGGGATGATTTAAGCAGTGTGGTTGAACAGGCAGAAATTTTTGCCGAAACTAATGAAGAGTTAAGGCCATTTGCAGATAAAATTGGAAAGTTAGCCAACGACTTTAAAGAAGAACAAATTTGCGAATTGATAGAAACGTATTTGTAATACTTAAAGTAAAACCTACCTTCAATTTCCTGCATTCCAAATTTTGAATTATGTATAATGTCATTATGTCAAATAAATCTTCTTCCCCTATGAGTAAAAGCGTTTATGGTTGAAGGTTTTAATCACGTAACACATTATTAATTTTCAGGAAAGAATTTAGCTATGCTTACTTATCCCCAAATAGACCCAGTCATGCTGCAGCTTGGCCCAGTGAAAGTTCATTGGTACGGTATAATGTACTTGATTGGATTTGGCTTAGCCTGGTGGTTAGGTAAAAAACGAGCAACATTACCAAATTCACCCCTCACACAAGAACAAGTGGGTGACGCTATTTTCTATGGCGCATTAGGCGTTGTATTAGGTGGGCGTTTGGGGTACATCTTATTTTATAACTTACCGGAATATCTGAATTCACCCTTAAATATTTTTAAAGTTTGGCAAGGCGGCATGTCCTTTCACGGTGGATTATTGGGTGTGATTATTGCGATGTGGTTATTTTCTTTAACCGTTAACCGGCGTTTTTTTGAACTAACCGATTTTATTGCGCCTTTAATTCCCCTCGGTTTAGGTGTTGGACGTATTGGAAATTTCATTAATGGGGAATTATGGGGTAGAGCAACAGATTTACCGTGGGGAATGGTATTTCCTGGTAGTGCGGCTGGCAACATACCAAGACACCCTTCTCAACTGTACGAAGCAGCACTAGAAGGGGTTGTTTTATTCATTATTTTATGGATTTTTTCGCGTAAACCGCGTCCAACAATGGCTGTATCAGGTTTATTTCTGATTGGTTATGCAGTATTTCGCTTTATGGTTGAGTTTGTCCGTACACCAGATAGTCACCTAGGATTTATTGCCTTTGAATGGATGACGATGGGACAGCTATTATGCATTCCGATGTTTATCATAGGAACCTTATTTATGTCTCTTGCATACCGGTCGAGTGCTAAATAATTCGGCGTATTTATTGCAAGCGTTCGTACAGTTTTTGACTATGCTTCATTCTTTATGAGTTGGATTAGGTTTACCCATTACTCAATTGGAGTGCTGAGTTATGTTTCACTAACCCAGCCCACTTAATCGTTAGCCATGATATTTACTTAGATTATATTAATATAATATGTCAATTCATTTGATTACCGACAAAATTGAGTCATTAGAGGGCAGTCATTATGTTAAAAACCCCCCTCACGATTAAAAAAATGTTGCTGTACATGTTAGGTACAGTCGCTATTACGCTCATTTTGTTTATTGCTATTTTTCTTCATCGTTACATTGTGTTGCAAAACTCGTTTGACGATGCAAGATTTGAGCATATCGTTACCACTAATTTCACTACCCTTAATGAAGAGCTAGAGCAGGCAGTTCAAAATCTTCATCGTATTAAAGGTTATGCAACCATCCTCATGTCCAAAGAAATGTCACACCGTGCCAGTGTTGAATTTCTTAAACGGATTATGTCAGAAAATTTACAGTTTCAAGCTAATCAATATAATGCCTATATCGCATTATCTCCAGAAAAAGCGCGTCAGTATTTTAATCAAGAAGCTTTTTATCTTAGCGTTTATAAAGAAAATCGTGGCTCTCGCAGCGGTCGTCGCAAAGCATCTACACATACCATTGCAGAAGTACGAGATCAACCTGATTATTTAGAAGATGCTGCTTACCAACTAGCCCAAGTCAGTGAAAAAGTACAAATTGCGCCTGTTTATTTAGACGAATGTTATTTAAAAAAATGGATATTAACTTTGGCATTGGGCTTATACAGTCCCAATGGTGAATTTCAAGGAATAGTTGGAATTGAAGTCATTTTAGATAATTTATTTGAAAAAATTGAAAGTGCCACAATTGGTGAAACGGGTGGGATTTTTTTAGCTGAACGTAATAGTGGATTAATTTTAACGCGCATTGACAAAGAACGGCGAAGATTATTGGGGTTAGATTCACATTTAAAACGTATGGACTACAATTTATACAAAAGAAACACGCAAAACGCTTGGCAAAAAATTTTAAGGCAAGATACTCAAACCGCTAATATTGCTGGCATTAATCACCGTGCTTATCGTATTTCCTCCAAAAAATTAAATAGCTTACCTTGGACAATTGTCACTTACCAAAGCCAAAATGAGTTACGTAAAGATTTACACCTAGGGCTAATGATGTTCATCTTCATTGGTATTGTTGGATTTACCATACTTGCCAGCATGGGCCTAGTGTTTATGCATATGATGACGCGCCCTATGCATCGGTTAGTCAATATTATGAAACGCGTCAAAAGTCAAGATGTTCGCGACATTAGAGCACCTGTGGCTGGCCCTATTGAAACGCGGATGTTGGGAGAAATTTTCAATGAAATGTTGGATTCCATTAACCAAGCAGTTTCAGATAAAGATCGTTATGCAAATCAGCTACAAAATTATAACTTAACACTTAAGCAAGAAGTTGGAAAAAGAACTTCAGAATTAGCTGAAGCAATGAAACATGCTAAAGCGGCCAACCAAGCTAAAAGCCAATTTTTGGCAAACATGAGTCACGAATTGCGTACTCCAATGAATGCCATTTTGGGTTACACAGAAATGATTCAAGAAGACATTGAAGAAGAACAAGAATGCTCTCGGTGTTTGGAAGAATTGCAGAAAATCCATACAGCAAGCAAACATTTGCTTAATATTATTGATGATTTATTAGATATTTCCAAAATTGAATCAGGCAGAATAGAGTTACATTTAGAACAATTTGCAGTGTGCGATGTACTAAGTGAACTAGTTGCAGTCGTTCAACCACTCTTTGAAGAAAAATGCAATACTTTGCAAATGGCTTGCGATTTAAATAGCGTAGGCGAAATGTATGCTGATTTGACTAAAGTGAAACAAAATTTATACAATTTATTAAGTAATGCCTCTAAATTCTCAGAAGAAGACACGATTTGCCTCAGTGTGTACCGAGAAATAACTGATAATCGAGAATGGATAATTTTCTGCATTGAAGATCATGGCATTGGTATGAGTGAGAAACAAATTAATAGCTTATTTGAAGCATTTACACAAGCAGATACTTCGTTTACCCGCAAATATGGGGGCACAGGTTTAGGGTTAACGATTGTCAAACGTTTTTGTGAGATGATGGGAGGCAGTATCCAAGTAAAAAGCGAACTCTGCCAGGGTAGTACCTTTACTATGCGGTTACCTACTCAAGTGGAAATAAAACCTGATGCTTAATAGGAATATCTCCACGTTATTTTTTCTGCTATTATGTTAATTTTACCCTCAAAACATAAATTTCACTCTGAATTTGCTATTTATATACAATGAATCAAAAATCACCTCAACCACCTGAGCCTCAAAATATTGGCAAAGGTATGATTACCGCAGCATGGATCATTGGCCTCATTTTACTTACCTTAGTATTTAATAGTTACCTATCTGAGAAAAATAATCCCAACCAACATGTTGTTGGAGAAATAACTGCTGATGGCACACGGGAAGTCATATTAAAACGTAATCCTTATGGCCACTACGTAAGCCGTGGCACCATTAACAACAAATTTGTTGTATTTTTAGTTGACACTGGCGCAACCAATGTGTCCATTCCTGAACGGGTTGCAGAACGTTTGGGTTTAGAACGAGGGATGCCAATGTTAGCAGAAACTGCAAATGGGACAGTGACAACCTACAGTACCCGTTTAGATACTATTTCTATTGGTAATATTGAGTTATCTCGTGTATCCGCTGATATTAATCCAGGTATGGAAGGTGATGAAATCCTTCTTGGAATGAGTTTTCTAAAACAATTAGAGTTTACTCAGCGTGGTAATATGCTAATTTTGAAGCAATACTCTAAAAATTACTGACCAATATTTGCAGTTTTTTAAGTTTTTGCTTTAAATATAGATTAGCCATGTTACTGTTTTAAAATAATTTTTCACTAAATCCTGAAAGTACTTTTATAATGGACTTTTTTATCAATTTATTACACAACCCTATGTTTGTTGAAGCATTGACATTAATTACTCAAATGTTAGAAGCTTTGTTATCAATTTTATTGGTATACATTGCCTGGCGGATTAATAAATCATTATGGTTTAGTCAAAAATTAGTCGAAGAACGCATTAATGTGTATAAAGAGACTGCGCCTAAACTAAATGACTTGTACTGTTATTATTGCTACGTTGGTAACTGGAAAGATAATACCCCAGAAACAATTCTTCAGCATAAAAGAGAATTGGACAAATGTATCCATATGTATCAATACATTTTTTCAGATGAATTTATGAAAAAGTACTATTCATTTATGAATACCTATTTCAAAACATTCAATGAAATGGGCACAGATGCCAGGCTACGTACCGAAATAAAACACCGAGAAAAATTTTGGGAAGAACAAGATAAAGACAGGTTTAAAACTATGTTTGCACCATCGCAAGAATGTCCACCAACAGAAAGTGCAATTGAAGTTTATGGTGATTTTATGCGTTATTTTGCCCAGGAATTGGGATTAAACAAAGTGAAAGTAAAGCAACAACAGTAGGTGAAAGTAGAGTATCGTATCTGAAGCCTATTAAAAATAGTAGTTTAAAAAAAATTTGATATTTACGTGCGATCTATATGAGGAATACTTTTATTTTAAAGCTATCCTTTTTTGTAAATTAATGTTACAAACTAGAAAGTATTCAAAATCGGATTAGCAAGATAAATCTTACACTTCTTGAAAGACCTATGATTTGTTAACAGTATTCTTCTGTGAACGACTATCATTGCATAACTTTCACCTCTTCTCTGCTTATGTAGCTATAAATCATTATTATCCTGAAACCTTCCTTGATTATATTTGACTCTACGCTTAATTCAAAAAATGTATGACATTAAAATGATAGCCACTAAAAACAAAAATATTAATAGCTACGTTCATGTCATCATTTCGTCTTCTTGACAAGTATTCCCCGCAAAGTATCCACTTTTTTATTTATAGTAATTTTTTTATGGTATTTTATAACCCGTACTATAATAGGTGAGTATGGGTAACCAAGTAAGCTATAAAAGTAATTACATGATAATACCCAAACTATTCATATCCATTTTGAGTCTAAAATAGTTAAATTAAGTATAAATGGGTTAGGGTTGGATCATTTCTGAGTGACCCAATTATAAGCTTAATACCAATAAATCACGTTAGTTCTAGTTTTATTTAATCAACGTGTAAACCATAAAAGTAGATAGTACTAATCATGAACATCCTTAATTATAAAGTTGTTGCTCAAATTTATGACAGCAATAATTCCCAAGTTTATCGTGCAATTAGAGAAGAAGATAAACAACCTGTTATTCTTAAGATTTTGAAGGAAGATTATCCCACACCAGAAGAGTTAACGCGCTACCGCCAAGAATACGATATGATGCATCGACTGACTGATTTACAGGTCACTGGGATTACCCAAGTTTATCAAATAGAAAAATACCAAAATAGTTTGATGATTAGTTTGGAAGATTTTGGGGGGCAATCTCTTAAAATGTGGCTGGCCGAGCATACTTTTACTCTAAACGAATTATTAACGTTAGCCATTCAAACCTGTGATATTTTAGGGCAAATTCATGCTCAACAAGTTATTCATAAAGATATTAATCCTGCTAATTTAGTTTGGAATGCTTCGAGCGAAACCCTTAAAATTATTGACTTTGGCATTTCTACCCAATTATCAAAACAGCATTTAACACTTAAAAATCCTGATGTGTTGGAAGGTACATTGGCTTATATTTCGCCTGAACAAACTGGCCGTATGAATCGAGTCTTGGATTATCGAACAGATTTTTATTCATTGGGTGTAACTTGTTATCTGCTATTTACCAGTAAATTACCCTTTGATGTTACAGATGCAATGGAAATTGTTCACTGTCACATTGCAAAACAACCATTGCCACCTGTACAAATTAATTCAAATATTCCGCTAGCAATATCAAATATTATCTTAAAGCTATTAGAGAAAAATGCTGAAGACCGCTACCAAAGTGCTTGGGGAATTAAAGCAGATTTAGAAATATGTCAACGCCAGCTTGAAAATACAGGCACAATTAGCGCTTTCCCTCTCGCCCAAAAAGATGTTTCAGATCGTTTTCAAATTCCACAAAAGCTTTATGGCAGGGAGTTTGAAGTCAAGACATTGTATGCAGGATTTGAACGCGCAGTCTCCGGTCGAGCTGAAATCATGCTAGTAGCAGGTTATTCAGGCATTGGTAAATCAGTTTTGGTGAAAGAAATTTATAAATCCTTGACTGAGAAACCAGGTTATTTTATTGCTGGAAAATTTGACCAATTCCAGCGCAACGTTCCCTATAGTGCAATGGTTAATGCATTTAAAGAGTTAGTTCAACAATTATTAACTGAAAATGAAGAACAATTGGCTGTTTGGAAGAAAAAGCTCTTAATCGCTTTAAGTACGAATGGTAAAGTGATTACTGATGTATTGCCAGAAATTGAACGCATTATAGGCAAACAACCAGAGATACCACAACTAGGACCTTCAGAATCACAAACACGCTTTAACTTAGTATTTCAAAATTTCATGAGCGTGTTTTGTCAACCAGTCCACCCACTAGTATTGTTTTTAGATGATTTGCAATGGGCCGATTCAGCCACCTTGAAATTATTAGAGTTAGTAATTGAAGAAAGTGCAGCTCTGTTTTTAATTGGCGCTTATCGCGATAATGAAGTTGACCCCACCCATCCACTTGTGACCACTCTCGACAAACTGCGGGAAAACAATGTTGCGATTAACCAAATTACTTTAAAGCCTTTAGATTTTGAACATATCAATCAGCTCATTGCAGATAGTTTACATCAAACTTTGGAAACTACAGGTTCATTAACAGATTTGGTGATGCGCAAAACCAATGGCAATCCATTTTTTGTTAACCAATTTCTCCATACATTATACGAAGAAAATTTACTTCAATTTATTCCACCTTCTGGTGAACAAAAATCCTACTGGCAATGGGATATTGAAGAAATTGAAGAAATTAATATTACTGATAACGTTGTGGATTTAATGGTAGGTAAATTGAAAAAACTGCCAGAAGCCTCGCAGTGTGCGTTACGTTTAGCCTCATGCGTGGGTAATCATTTTGATGTCACAACCTTATCAATTATCTATGAAAAAACAGTGGCAGAAACTTTTCAAGATTTGATGCCAATTTTGTCAGAAGGGTTGCTCTTACCTAAATCTGAACCAGAAATAGTCGGTGATGAGCTTCACAGCTCTCATTTCATTATCCACCAATTACAATTTTTACATGATCGCGTTCAACAAGCCGCCTATGCATTAATTAATGAAACGCAGAAACAAAAGATTCACTTAAAAACTGCTCACCTGTTATTAGAAAATACACCTACCGAATTGTTAGAAGAAAAAGTATTTGATATCGTTGGGCAATTTAACCACAGCGTTGGATTACTGGCCAATCAAGCTGAACAATTGAAAGTGGCACGATTAAATTTAATAGCTGGACAAAAAGCAAAAATGGCAACGGCTTATGGTGCTGCAGTCAATTATTTAAACGTTGGGCGACAATGTTTAACTGAAAACTGTTGGGAAAGTGAATACGACTTATCCTTTAACCTTTACCTTGAAGCCTTAGAAGCTGCTTACTTGTGTACTCAATTTGAGCAAATTGATACTTTGGCCAATATTGTATTGTGCAACGCCAAATCAGCATTGGATAAAGCAAAAGTCAATGAAATTCAAATTCAACGCCATATTTCACAAAATCAAATGCAAGAGGCGTTAGCATTAGGTTTAGAAACTGTGAAAATGTTAGGTGTTTCACTATTAGAATCCAAACCTCAGAATATTACTATAGAAAAGCTTTATAATTTGCCAGAAATGAGTGATCCAGAAAAGCTCATGGTACTACGTATCTTGCGGATCATATTTCCTCCAGCGCAAATTACTAATCCACCTCTAGTATTATCTTTCGCATTTACAATGGTGCAACTTTGTCATGATTTTGGCAATTCACCCTTAGCGGCTTATTCTTATACACTATATGGCTTGATACTTTGTGGGCCATTAGGAGAAATTGAAACCGGTTATCAATTTGGGAAACTCGCTTTAACTGTGTCAGAACAGTTTGAGTCTCCAGAAATTGAATGTGAAGTGATTTGTATGTTTAACTTCTTTATTCGCCATTGGAAAGAAGCTTTGAGTAGTACGGTTGAACCCTTACCAGATAATGTACAATTGGCCTTAGAGACAGGTAACGTCCCTTATATTAGCTATACAGTGATGCTTTATTGCCAGAATTTAGTATTGATTGGCCAATCTTTATCTACAACTCAGCAAAAGCAAAAAGATTACATTTGTTTAGTTCAAAAATTTAAGCAAACTTACCAACTTTACAACGCTCAAATATGGGGACAGTTAGTATTAAATTTAACCAGAAAAGTTCAGGATAAATTTTTACTATCTGGTGAAATGTTTGATGAAAACGAGGTTTTACCTCTTTTATTGCAAGCAAAAAGCGGTACTACGCTATTTCGTTTTTATTTAGCAAAAACCATGCTTTGTTACTTGTTGGGTGATTTTAAATCAGCCATTGAAAATGGCTTACACGCTGAAACTTATGAAAAAGCAGTAAAAGCAACGGTGCTAGTAACCCACAATCCATTTTATTATTCTCTTGCTCTCTTAGCTTGTTACCCTACAGCGACTGAAGACAAACAAAAGGATTATTTGGAAAAAGTTAAAATCAACCAGGAAAAATTACAAACCTGGGCAGTTTATGCACCCATGAACCTTCAACATAAATATGATTTAATCGAAGCTGAAAAAGCCCGTATTTTAGGGCAATCTTGGGCCGCAGCTCAATTATATGAAAGAGCCATTGAAGGTGCTAAAATTAATCAATACTTGCATGAAGAAGCAATTTCATATGAATTAGCTGGCCAATTTTATTTAGCAGAAAACTTATTAACGGTCGCCAAAATGTATTTGCGTGAAGCTCATTACGCTTATCAACGTTGGGGAGCTACTATTAAAGTAGAAGATTTGGTACAAAAATATCCGCAATTACTGGTCACTAAAACAAATACAGTTTCTATGCCTAAAATAGAAGCCACTATTTTATCCACCAGGATGTCTTCAGCTTCGACTAAAACAGACTCCTCTACCCAATGGTTAGACTTAGGAAGTGTAATGAAGGCGTCACAGACATTGTCTGGAGAAATTGTGTTGGGGTTTTTGCTAGAAAAGATGATGGAGATTGTGATTGAAAATGCGGGGGCTGAGAAAGGTTTTCTGCTATTACCCAAAGGAGAACAATGGTTTATTGAAGCTGAAGGTAATGTCAACAGTACAGGGATAAAAGTCTTGCAATCACTGCCAATAGAGGATAGCCAGGATTTAGCCAACACCTTAATTATTTATGTGGTGCGCACTCAAGACAGTGTCGTATTAAATAATGCCAGTACTGAGGGACATTTTATGCGTGATCCCCATATCATTCGGGAAAAAACTAAATCAGTGTTAGCGATGCCATTGCTGAATCAAGGCAAGTTGGTAGGTATTTTGTATTTAGAAAATAACCTAGCTGAAGGTGCATTTACGACCAATCGCATAGAAACCTTGAAAATGCTTTCTTCTCAAATAGCTATTTCAATCCAAAATGCCAAATTGTATGCTGAAGTACGAGAAAATGAAAAAACACTCAGGCAGTTCTTAGAAGCAATTCCTGTGGGGATTGGCATTTTAGATAACTTGGGTAAACCTCACTTTGTCAATCAAAGAGGACAAGAATTATTGGGGCGTGGACTGTTGCAAGACACAGAAACGCAACAAATTGCTGAAAGTTATGAACTTTATGTTGCTCAAACAGAGCAAGTTTATCCCACAGAAAAACTACCGATTGTAAGAGCCTTGCAAGGGGAAAGAACCAGCGTAGACAATATCGAAGTTCATCAAAACGAAAAGGTTGTTCCCCTGGAATCTTGGGGTACTCCTATCTTTGATGATCAAAATAATGTGCTTTATGCTATGAGTGCTTTTCAAGACATCAGTGAACGTAAACAAGCAGAAGCAGATAAAATTCGTTTGGTGCAGGAGCAAGAGGCTAAAAATGTCGCATTGCGTTACAGTGCAGAAATCGAAGAAAAGAATACCGAGCTTGCAAAAACACTAACTCAATTGAAAGAAACCCAAAGTCAGTTAGTCGAATCAGAAAAGATGGCCTCTTTAGGTAACCTAGTAGCAGGCGTTGCGCATGAGATCAACACACCTGTGGGTGTGGGCGTAACAGCTGCGACCCAGTTGGACAAAATCACTGTTGATTTTGCTAATCTTTATAAAGAAGGCAACATGGCCCGAACTGATTTAGAACAATACCTCAATGCGGTGCATCAAACTGGTGGGCTTATTTTAAAAAATCTCACCCGAGCCGCAGAACTGACCAAAAGTTTCAAACAAGTGGCCGTTGACCAAGCCAGTGAAAGACAACGAACCTTTGTATTATTAGATTATATCAATGAAATTCTGTTCAGCCTTAAACCTAAACTCAAACCAACAGGCTATGAAATCCTGGTGGACTGTGATGAAAACATTAAGTTAAAGACCTATGCAGGAGCCTTTGCACAAGTCATGACCAATTTGATTATGAATTCTATGCAACATGGTTTTGCAGGAATTAAGGAAGGTCAAATTAAGATTGCAGTGATTGAGAAAGTAGAACAACTGGTGATTCATTACTCAGACGATGGCAAAGGCATAGCTTCTGAAAACATTGACAAAATATTTGAACCCTTTTTTACCACCAACCGCCAAGGTGGAGGCACTGGTTTGGGCTTGCATATCGCTTATAACCTCGTCACTCATAAATTAAAAGGCACTATTCATTGTCAAAGTGAATTAGGAAAAGGCGTTCTCTTTACTTTAAACTTGCCTTTGTCTGAAATAACCTAGAAAATTTACTTTTACACGGCAAAAAGTTTGTAACTTTTCATCAAATATGAATTAAACACTTAATTTCATTTATTTTATTAAGAATCTACTAGGATTTGATGCCAAAAATAAATCACAAGTTGATGATAATTTATACTTTTACAAAGGCCTTTGGAAGTATGGTTGAATGAAGTTAAATTTGATAAAATATTTTTAGTATAATAATACTTACCCTTATATTAAGGATATTTGAAATGTTTTCTAATTATTCTGATTACTTTTATAGCCCTACAACTTTGCCTATTCCGCTAGAAACATTCAAATGGCAACTTTTCTTTGAGTACTGATTGATTATAATCTCTTTTGGATACCTTGCTTGAGACTTTTGGATGGGTCAGTTACATTTTTCTCAAAAGTAAGCCAAGTCGTTGAGTAAAATAATTTTTGAGCCTATGTGATTTCCTTACTTAGAGTAATTCTGTGTAATTCCAGTTAATTTAAAGATTTTCAATTATTCGTGTAAGGCACTTTTAGGGATTATTTAATATTTCTTTTATAAATAATATCTGCAACCTATTTGGAAAACTATGAATATTCTTAATTATACAACAACTGAAAAGATTTATGATAGCGGTAACTCTTTGGTTTATCGTGCTATCAATTATAAAAATAATCAACCTGTTATCCTTAAAATTTTAAAAGAAAACTATCCTACCCCTGAAGAATTAACTCGTTATCGCCAAGAGTATGAAATCATATGCCGTTTAAATGGCTTGAATTTAGCAAGGATTATCAAAGCCTATCGCATAGAGAAGTATCAAAATACGTTGCTTATGTGCTTAGAAGATTTTGGTGGTCAATCCCTAAAAACCTTGCAAATGCAACGCACATTTACATTTGAAGCGTTGCTCCAATTTGCAATTCAAATCAGTGAGACTTTAGGGTACATTCATCAGTACAACATCATTCATAAAGATATTAATCCTTCTAATTTGATTTTAAATCTTGATACGGACATGTTGAAAATCATTGATTTTGGCATTTCCACGCAATTGTCAAAGCAACATCTGACATTAAAAAATCCAGAGGTATTAGAAGGGACATTGGCCTACATGTCTCCAGAACAAACCGGACGGATGAATCGAGCGTTAGATTATCGTACTGATTTCTATTCGTTGGGAGCCACATTTTATGAATTATTTACTGGCAAGCCGCCTTTTGAATCACAAGATGCAATGGAATTAGTACATTGCCACATTGCTAAACAACCCGTACTTCCACACGAAATTAATCCAGAACTACCCCAAGTAGTTTCTGAAATTATCATGAAATTACTGGCGAAAACAGCAGAGGCACGCTATTTAAGTGCTTGGGGAATCAAAGCTGATTTTGAAAAATGCCAACTTCAGCTAGAAAATACTAGAAAAATTGAAGGTTTCATTTTAGCACAACAGGATATTTCTGATCGCTTCCAAATACTTCAAAAATTATACGGACGTGAGTCTGAAGTAGAAACCTTATTGAATGCTTTTGAGCGAGTCGCTGCTGGGACGACAGAGATGATGCTGGTCGCAGGTTATTCAGGCATCGGTAAATCTGTCTTAGTCAAAGAAATTTACAAATCTCTCACTGAAAAACAAGGCTATTTTATTACGGGTAAATTTGATCAGTATCAACGTAACATCCCTTACAGTGCCGTAGTCAGTGCATTTGGTGAATTAGTACGACAATTACTCACAGAAAATAAAGATAAACTGGCTAGATGGAAAGAAAAACTATTATCTGCACTTGGCTCAAATGGACAAGTCATTATTGATGTCATTCCAGAAATAGAACTGATTCTTGGTAAACAACCGCTTGTACCTCAATTAGATCCTAGCGAATCACAAAATCGATTTAACCGCATTTTTCAAAACTTTATACAAGTATTTTGTCAACCAGAACATCCTTTGGTGATATTCCTAGACGACTTGCAATGGGGGGATTTAGCAACACTCAGATTGTTAGAGTTAGTTATGCCCAGTCAAAGTAATGAAGCACTCTTTTTAATTGGAGCCTATCGCGATAATGAAGTCACTACAGCGCATCCTCTCATCACAACACTGAACCAACTGCGCGAAGAAGCGGTGTTGATTAACCAAATAACCTTAAAACCCCTTGCTTTTGAACATATTAACCAACTGACAGCAGATAGTTTGCAACAAGATTTAACTACCGTTAATTCGCTGACAGATTTAGTGATGCGTAAGACTAATGGCAATCCATTTTTTGTTAACCAATTTCTCAAGACGTTGCATGAAGAAAGTCTGCTGCATTTTGTTGCGCCAACGGTAGAACAAAAACCTTACTGGAAATGGAATATTGCTCAAATTGAAGCCATGAACATCACAGACAATGTGGTTGATTTGATGGTGGGCAAGTTGAAAAAATTGCCTGAGGCAACTCAGCAAATTTTACATCTAGCAGCCTGTGTAGGTAATCGTTTTGATTTAGATACCTTAGCAGTCATTTATGAAAAACCGATAGCTGACACTTTTCAAGATTTAACACTCGCCTTGAACGAAGTATTTATTTTACCGATTTCTTCATTAGAAATAGCGGGTAAAGAGATTCATATTTCTCCCTTAGCAATTCGCCACTTTCATTTTTTACATGATAGAGTTCAACAAGCCGCATATGCGCTCATTGACGATGAGCAAAAACAGACTGTCCATTTGCAAATTGGTCGTTTACTTTTGAAAAATGCGACCAGTAAGGCGTTGGAAGATAAAATATTTGATATTGTAGGACACTTTAGCCACAGCCTTGAATTGCTTGATGATCAGGAAGAACAAATTTGTGTTGTCGAGTTATTTTTGTTAGCTGGGCAAAAGGCTAAGATGGCAACTGCTTATGAGGCTGCAAATAATTATTTAATAATAGCACAAAACTTTTTAACTCCAACTAGCTGGGAAGAACACTATGATTTATCGCTTAACCTATCTAGCGAAGCTGTCGAAGTAGCTTACCTTCGTGGTGATTTTGAAGAAATGGAACAGAAGGTACAGATTGTATTAGAGTATGCTCTCACGTTATCGGATAAAGCGAAAGCTTATGAAACTCAAATACTTGCCTATGCAGCTCAGCACCAATACCATAAAGCGATTGACAAGGCGTTAGTGTTTCTAAAACAAGTTGGTGTTATCCTTTTAGAAGACCCTACCCAAGAAGAAGTAAGCTTAGCACTTCAACATCTGCAAACTGTGCTCTCAGATCATCCAACACACACACTCATTGATTTACCAATTATGCAGGATACGCATAAGATTTTAGCCATGCGTATTATGACAGTCGTTTTTTCTTCTGCTTATCACATTCAACCTAATATGATGATTCAAATCATAGGTAAACAGATCGAATTATCACTTGAATATGGCAACATCTCTGAATCTAGTTTTGCTTATGTCTGCCATGGTTTTATTCTTTGTGTCAATCTTGGCGAGATTGAATCTGGCTATCAATTCGGCCAATTGGCTTTAAATTTGGTGAAAAAATTAGGTGAAAAGTGGTTGGAAGTCAGAGTTGTTCATATGTTCAATGTTTTTATAAGAATATGGAAAGAACATACTAAAGTTTCGTTACAAAATTTGTTACGGAATTATCAACTAGGTTTAGAAAATGGCAATATGGAGTTTGCAGCCTATTCTATTCATGTTTACTCTTATTATTCTTACCTGGTTGGCAAACCACTGTATATAGTCAACGAGGAGATTGTTCGCCACAACCGTACTGCTCGTCTCAAACAGGAAAGTGGTGTTTTTGAGAGAAACAATTTACATTGGCAAATTGTACTAAATTTAATGGAAAAAGTTGACAATCCATCCAGCTTAGAAGGGGAAATTTATGATGAAAAAATTCAGTTACTGCAGCATCAAAAAGTAAATGACAAAACTGAAATTTGCAATTTCCATTTTAATAAGTGCATTTTGCACTATTTATTTCAAGACTACGCAGCAGCCTTTGAAAATGCGGAAATAGCAGAGTGCTACTTAGATGGCATCACAGGTTTATTACAAATTGCTTTATTAGTTTTTTACGAATCCCTTTCACGATTAGCAATATATCCGACTTTATCGCAAACTGCACAGGAAGCAATTCTAACCAAAGTATCTAACAATCAAGAAAGGATGCAAAATTGGGTAAAACACGCACCTATGAATTTCCAACACAAATACGACCTCGTTGAAGCAGAAAAGGCAAGAGTATTGGGCCAATGGGAAGCGATAGGATGGTATGAAAAAGCCATCACAGGCGCCAAAGAAAATGAATACCTAAATGAAGAGGCACTGGCTTATGAATTGACTGCCAGATTCTATTTAGAACGGGGTATGAACAAAGTGGCCCAAGTCTATCTGCAAGATGCTTACTATGCGTATCAACGTTGGGGAGCAAAAGCTAAGGTTAAAGACTTAGAAACAAAATACCCTCAATTGTTGAGCGCTAAAAAGTCCAAATCTCAATCCACAGACGTCACTCTTTTAGCAACTCAGGTCACCACCTCTTCAACAAGTGGGGGTTCACAATGGCTAGATTTAAGCAGTGTGATGAAAGCCTCGCAAACGTTGTCAGGAGAAATTGTACTTAGTCATTTGCTAGAAAAAATGATGCGTATTGTGATTGAAAATGCTGGGGCTGAAAAGGGTTTTCTGTTGTTACCCAAAGGGGAGCAGTGGTTTATTGAAGCAGAAGGCAATGTGAATCGTTCTGAGATTAAAATTCTACAATCTTTACAGCTTGAGGACAGCCAGGATGTAGCCAATACCCTTGTTTTCTACGTCGTACGTACGTTGGAAAATGTTGTTTTAAATCATGCGTGTCAAGAAGGTAACTTTATCCGTGACCCTCATATAGCTCAAGAGAAAACCAAATCACTCTTAGCAATGCCTTTACTGAATCAAGGTAAGCTGGTAGGTATTTTATATTTAGAAAATAATCTAGTTGAAGGAGCATTTACGACCAATCGCATTGAAACCTTGAAAATGCTTTCTTCTCAAATTGCCATTTCCATTCAAAATGCCAAATTGTACGCTGAAGTGCAAGAAAATGAAAAAACACTCAGGCAGTTCTTAGAAGCAATTCCTGTGGGGATTGGTATTATAGATAACTTAGGCAAACCCTATTTTGTCAATCAAAGAGGTCAAGAGTTATTGGGATGTGGACTGTTGCAAGACACGGAAACGCACCAAATTGCTGAAAACTATGAACTTTATGTGGCTGAGACAGACCAGCTTTATCCATCAGAAAAACTACCAATTGTTAGAGCTTTGCAAGGCAAAAGTACCAACGTAGAGAATATAGAAATCCACCAGCATAATAAAATTATTCCCCTAGAATCCTGGGGCGCCCCTATTTTTGATGATCAAAACAATGTGCTTTATGCTATGAGCGCTTTTCAAGACATCAGTGAACGTAAGCAAGCAGAAATCAATAAAATTCGTTTAGTTCAAGAACAAGAAGCTAAAAATGTAGCCCTGCGTTACAGTGCAGAAATCGAAGAGAAGAATACTGAGCTTGCCAAAACACTGACTCAGTTGAAAGAAACTCAAAGTCAACTCGTCGAATCAGAAAAAATGGCTTCATTAGGTAATCTGGTTGCAGGCGTTGCGCATGAAATTAATACACCTGTAGGCGTAGGGGTCACAGCCGCAAGCCAATTAGACAAAGTGACTATTGATTTTGCTAATCTCTACAAAGAAGGCAAAATGACTCGTGTTGATTTGGAACAATACCTTAATGCCATGCACCAAACGGGTGGATTAATACTTAAAAACCTTACCCGAGCCGCAGAACTGACCCAAAGCTTCAAACAAGTGGCAGTTGACCAAGCCAGTGAAAGACAACGAACCTTCGTATTATTAGATTATATCAATGAAATACTCTTTAGTCTTAAACCCAAGTTTAAATCAACAAACTATCAAATTTCGGTAGATTGTGATGCAATGATTACTCTCAAAACTTATGCTGGTGCTTTCTCTCAAGTTATGACAAATTTAATCATGAACTCCATGAAACACGGCTTTGCAGAATGTAAGGAAGGCCAGATAAAAATTGCAGTGATTGAGGAAGTAGAACAACTGATGATTCATTACTCAGACGATGGCAAAGGCATAGCTTCTGAAAATATTGACAAAATATTTGAACCCTTTTTCACCACTAATCGTCAAGGTGGAGGCACTGGTTTGGGCTTGCATATCGCTTACAACCTCGTCACTCATAAACTAAAAGGTAGTATTCAGTGCCAAAGTGAACTCGGAAAAGGCGTTCTCTTTACTTTAAACTTGCCTTTAACTTAATTTGTATAATTTCAAAGAAAAAATGAACGTTTATGCTCATTCATGGAAACATCTTAGATTTAAAGTTATACTCAATCCTAGTGAAAAATTGGCATTCTCTAAGATGATACGAAAATGATGTTCACACACTAAAAGGAAGAGCAGGCACTTGACCCATAATATAAAAGTTACGGGCCAAAAAAGATAAATGTTATATCTTCAAAATTTAAGTAACGTAAATAAAAAAATTCTGACATTTAATGTTTAAGATTCAGTTTCGCTACTTGCAAATAGAAAATACCCATAACTAAGTAAAAATAACACATACAAGCCAATGTTCAAAAGCGCAAACATATTCAAAATAGCAGAGAAATACCCAATCCCCGTGATAATCATACCAACAAAGTAACTAGCCATCAGACCCAATATAATAGCACGTCGTGCTTCAGAGGGACCTGCATTTCTGGCAAACCAAGTGAGTACAGCATAACAAAAAAGCCCCGAACCGAAAAATTGTGTCATAAGCGTTAATTCTGAGTTAATGGTTTTAGCTCCATAAAGTTCTAACATAAGCTCTGGCGCAAACAAGGTACCTACAGTAAATAGCACAGCAACCAAAGCGTTGACTGTCATTAAAATACTCAGTTTCATAATCTACTTCCTCAAATATACTGTATTTATGTAAGGACAAATAAAATATAGATTTTGCCTTCAATATGCAGACTAACGAAAAAATCTTTTATTTGCAATATATTTCCAATAATCATATTAAAAAAATTATGTCTTTCTGCTTTTTCTAGCTTGCCAAATAATTTTAGGCAAACCTAATTTACCTGCTAATACACTGGCAGTTAGTATTACCACTATCATTGCTCCAGCAATACACCAGTGAGCAGACATCTAACCCTGTTAAATATAAACTTTGGATGGGCGTTTTTACAGTTAGTCAACTCTTTTTGTATTTACCAGGAATAGCTGGCATATACTTAACTTTAACCAATGCTCTTATTTTGACATTGAAACACGCAAATTAGGGAGATGCAAGGAAGTTAAAATAGGCTTTTGGCAAGGCTTGTAATTTTGTTTATAACTTTAGGCGTATATAAAAAAAACTACTTAATTTATAGTTTCGATAAATTTAAAAGACTTATCAATTTATTGTAAAAATAAAATATAATCTACAAATTTTTTAGCCCTATAGCTTAAGTAAAATTTGAATGAAAGATGTTAAAATGGATTAAAAATGGTACAAAGGAAACATGGTGACAAAAATTAAATTTTGCATATTACCTTATTTTTTAGTGAATAATTTATATTTAAAATTAATTCTAGGTATTTTTCTGGGTATTTTATTTGTGACTTGTCATGCAAATACGCTTGCACAACAACGTCAAGTTTTTCAACAAGCCTATCAAGCTTTTTTACAAAAAGATGAAATTCAGTTTCAAATATTGAGGAAAGCCTTAAAAAATTATTCGATTGGCTATTATCTTGAATTTATTGATCTAGAAAAAAATTTAAGAACAGCAACAACCTTTAATGTTGAACAATTTCTCAAGAAATATGGTGACACACAAGTAGGACATCGCTTACGTCGTCAGTGGCTATATTTACTTGCAAAACGTAAAGATTGGCAATATTTTTTAAACTTTTATACTCCCCAAAGCCATAAATACTTGCAATGTTACCAATTAAAGGCTCGACTTGAAACTGGTCGCCAACAAACGAATTTAGTGCAAGATATTTTGAAAATGTGGCTAGTTGGGCATTCACAACCCAAAGTATGTGATCCTGCTTTTGATTATTTATACAAAAAAGATGCTTTAAATGATGACATTGTCTGGCAGCGTATTCGTTTAGCTATGGAAAAAAAGAAGTTGGGATTAGCTAAATATCTCGCCAAATATTTACAAAATAAATCCTATAAACAGTTGGTTTTAAATTGGCAAACCATGCACAAATCTCCTGCGAAATTATTAAAAAAAGCAGATTATTTGGACACATCGAAAGAAAGAGAAATTTTAGTTTATGGTTTTAAGCGCTTGGCTAAAAAGCAAGTTTGGCAAGCCTACGAATTTTGGCAAATTTACCAAAAAAAATATGTTTTTTCTCAGCAACAAAAAAATGAAATCAATCAACTTATTGCCTTAAAAGCTGCTAATCAAAACAATCTAAATTATGCCACTTGGATTACTCAATTAAACAAAAAATTGGTGGATGAAAAATTGCTTCGGGCAGGGTTACGCACAGCCTTAAAAAGGAAGGATTGGCACAGTATTTTGGCTTTTGTACGTAAGTTGCCTGGTACTAATACATTGCAATGGCAGTATTGGCAAGCTAGAGCATTGGAAGCAACGAATAAAAAGCAACAAGCTAAGAAAATATACCAAAAATTGGCCAAAGAAAGGGATTACTATGGCTTTTTAGCAGCAGATAAATTGGGATTAGTTTATAACATCAGAAAAACGCATCGTACATTAAAAGCACCTAAAAAGTTGCAACGCCAATTATTAAACAATAAACGTATTATCCGAGCACAAGAATTTTTTTATGTGGATTTAAAAAGAGAAGCACGTTCAGAATGGCAGGCGGCCATCAATAAATTTAATAAAGAACAATTAAAAGCAGCGGCGGTGTTAGCTCACCAATGGCAGTGGCATGATCGGGCTATTTTTGCGGCGGGAAAAGCAAAAGCCTTTGATGATATGAATCTTCGTTTTCCAATAGTTTATCGCAAAAAAATTGAAGCAGGAGCAAAGATTCATGATTTGGACATTGCTTGGGTATATGGCCTTATTCGTCAAGAAAGTGCTTTTTGGGTAGATGCAGGTTCTCATGCAGGTGCAATGGGACTTATGCAACTTATGCCTGCTACAGCCAGAAATGTTGCGCGTCAAATTGACTTAAAACTGCCAAATAAACAGGCCATTTTGGACATAGAAAATAATATTCAAATGGGGACCTATTATTTGCGTAAAATGTTCGACATGTTTGAAGGTAACCATATATTGGCTGAAGCAGCTTATAATGCAGGCCCAGGGCGTGCTAAACGTTGGGCCAAAGCAAATCCTTGTTTGCCTGCGGATATATGGATAGAACTGATTCCATTTAACGAAACCAGAAATTATGTCCGTTCTGTCAGCCTGTACACCAGTATTTTTGAAGCCCGTTTGGGCTATCGTAAAGTCGGGCCTTTAAAAATTAGCCGTATTCATGAAGAGGATTCTGAGGAGTGTCGAGTAGAGTAGGAGTTCAGGAGCCGGGTAGAGTGGGCAAACATCTTTACCACGCAGGCTTTGTGCCGTGTATTTTTGCGGTGCGAACGCGGAAGGATGGTAGGTGAGTTTGGTTTTTCGTGCGCACCCTACCTGGCTAATCATTAACCCACACCAAGGAGCTATACCCTATGATTTTTCGTCAATTGTTTGAATCTAGTTCTTCTACCTATACCTACTTGTTAGGGTGTGAAGAAAGGCAGCAATGTATTTTGATTGACCCTGTCATTGATACTGCCGAGCGGGATTTTCAGCTTGTTAACGATTTAGGTTTAGAGCTGATTTGCACCTTAGAAACTCATGTCCATGCTGATCATTTAACTGGAGCGAAGCGTTTGAGCCAATTGGCATTCAGCATGATTGCTGCGCCTGCAATGGATGAATTACCTTGTGTGGATATCGGTGTGAAAGAAGGGGAAGTCTTTAGTGTTGGTAAAATTGATTTGCATCCATTATTCACTCCTGGACACACCAGCACTCACCATGCTTATTTGTTGGATCAGGGAGGAATAAAACTACTATTTTCTGGCGATGCTTTATTGATTGAAGCCTGTGGACGTACGGATTTTCAGTCAGGCAATGCCGAAGATTTATACGACAGCATTCACAATAAGTTTTTTAATCTGCCAGGAGAAACCCTTGTTTACCCTGGTCACGATTACAAAGGACGCTGTGTGACCACCATCGCACAAGAAAAAACGCGCAACCCACGTTTAGGTAATAACAAATCCAAAGAAGAATTTGTCAGCATTATGAATGGTTTGGATTTACCCTATCCACGTAAAATTGCCTTTGCTGTACCGGGCAATCAAATGTGTGGTACTTGCCCTGATAATGTGCCAGAAAATATTCGCAAACATTGCGGTTAACATGAACAAGGTTGATTAAAATTTGTCGCCTCATCCAAAGGCATCTACACAAGTCATAAAACAGCCAGGTAGCGCGAACGCGGAGAGGTGACTATGCTTTTAGACTTGTTCTCCAAATTTTGCTTCAATGATAGGTTCTATGTACCCCCAGTCTGGTGGATAAAGTGCGTCTGACACATAGCGATGATAGGTGGAAAATGGCCAGTAACGAGGATGTTTGACCCAACCGTGTTTGACAGGATTGTAATGGATGTAATCAACATGATTGGCGTAATCATGCTCATCACGGATAGTGTGTTCCCAGAATCGACGTTGCTAGATAGTTGATTCTCGACGTTTCTTTTTAGAGTGTGTGACCCCTTCAGGTTTATGATAAGCCGAAGCAGCCCGTTTGGAAAATTCCGTTTTAATCACCCGCCAGCGAGTAGTATAGTCCGCATCGCCTTCCGGTAAAGTCCATAAACAATGCACCGGTGTCACGCAGAGATTTCGTGACGCTCCCGGGACGTCCTATCCCTAAGAGCGACTCAATTCTCAGCGAGACGCTAGTTTGTTTGCCCCGACACGTCCGGTCTCGATACGGCAACTGCGTACTCCGTTGCACTACGCACTCCGTTAGCCTACTCCACCATGACTTGACGCTGGGGTGAAGCTCAAAAATAGCAAAAAACGCACGCAAGGACTATCGCCCTTACCTACTGTTTTATACTATTTTTGAGCGCCCAGCTAGTCGCGGACTACTCGGCATCCATGCCTCGCAGCGGATGATCAGGTAGCAAGACCCACGCATCAATTACAAACGGCCGTGTGCGTCGTGTCAATTCAATCGCCTCACGTAACCATTGTCGACAGGGGTCATCCGTCAATATTTATCGGCGGCGGTAAGTCACCAGGGTAAAAAAGTAAGTACCCCCAGGTGTTTTGTTTCGTCGATACCAGGACATATTGGTATTGTAACGAATTTTTTAGGTTGGTGAGTTTGTTTCGGGAATTATTTCCGTACCAAGTAGGGTTTGCGCCGCGTGTGTTTTGCGGCGCGAACGTGGAAGGATGTTGGTGTGTTAGGTTTTGCGTGCGCATCCTACCTGTCGAGCGCACCCTATCTTTTTAGTGTATGTGATTATTGGCTGTGTCCGCTATACAAGACGTAGTTTTTTTTCCCGAGGTACCCAAGAGAGTTGAAGATGAGGGTTAAGTTGTTGGTTTCGTCGGTATAGGTTCCATGGGATAGCGTAGGTAATTTTGTGGGTTTCTCGGTGGTGTACACGTTTAGTTCGAAGTTTATGGTGGCCCCGTAATTAAAATAAGCTTTTTGTCCATTACTATTTCCAACGATAGTAAATTCTAACGATTTCCATTGTGATTGCAGA
Organism: Thiotrichaceae bacterium; assembly: GCA_016745055.1. Classification (GTDB taxonomy): domain Bacteria; phylum Pseudomonadota; class Gammaproteobacteria; order Beggiatoales; family Beggiatoaceae; genus JADGDF01. Next base: position 38,095 of record JADGDF010000021.1, read on the forward strand.
GAGAATGGGTCGAAGTCTGTTCTATAGTAGTAGGATGTGTTGAGGTGTTTGTTATAGAGGGAGAGGACTGTGAGGTTTTTTTTTGTTCGTGTGTCCCGCATAAATGTGACGTTCAAATGTGTAACGTCTAGATTGGCTGCTGTGATAGAAGGTGTGGAAGTAGCGGAGCGGGATGTTATGAAGCATGGATTGGGTGAAACGGATGCCCACCCATTCGGGCAGTCATAAAGGTAATGTATCATCCAGTATTCTATAAATAAGCATCCGTGGTTGCATAGTGGATGTTCATGTTTAGGCACGTAGACGAATTGTTGCCACCCACGGCAATAAGATCCCTGACTAAGCGGAGCGGTAAGGGTGTCGTTGGTGTTTAGTTGTATACTGTAACTATTGTATTCTCTATTGGATTCCACCGATGTTAGTTTTTCGGTGTCGAACGCCCCGGTTACGCTTGCGAAGTTAGGGGTTGGGAAATGGATGATGTAGTTGTTGACGTGTCGATGTGGTGGGCTAGGGTGTGGCTGTGCAGACATGCGTGATATGGGAGAGAAGGTTTCGTTGAGTTGGATACATACGGTAGGGACGTACGTTAGATTAGGGAAAGAGATGAAATAACACGGATCGTTAGGAGGAATGATGTTATTGGCAAGTGTATTCCAGTCGACCACAGATATAAGGTCATATAGCTGATGTGTAATAATATGTCATAATATATACATGACTAACCCACTTAAATTTCGCGAAAAAGTATTTGCCACCAAAGACAAGTACAATCTGAG
>JADGDF010000183.1 GCA_016745055.1 Thiotrichaceae bacterium
TTTTCATACTCGTTCTCCTAAGTTTACAAAACTTGTTCTTTCTTATATCCTCCTTTTCGCAAAATACCATCTTAAATTCCGTGATACAACTCTAATTAAATTTTTTTGACTTTATACAGAATTGTCATAAATTTAATGCGACCGGTGTCTCGCACAGAGTTTTCGTAACGCTCGTGTCCCTTAGAGCTACTCACGTCAGCGAGACGCTAGTTGATTGCCCCGACATACGTGCGACTGTGACTCCGTTACACTCCGCCCTCTGGGGTCACCCCAGCCCTTGGCTGAGTTTGTCCAAATATGCCGAAAAACGCACGGAAGGACTATCGCCCTCCTATCCTGTTTTCCCGTATTTTTTTAACCCCAGCTAGTCGTTCACTACTCGACACCTTTGCCTCTCCATGCCTCGCAGCGGCATGGTTTTGAAAATCTGCCTGGTCTGGCTGAAAAGTTTTGGCAACTATTTCATGTTTATTCATCAATTGGGAAAAGTTGACTTTACTGCGCTGGATAATTACCGACTTCTAAGGCTGGGTAGTAATGTGAATACTCTTGTTGATCTTCAGCTTTCACAATAAATTGTCCAGGCTGGCTTCCAAATATATTGGCTAATGTTCCAGTGGATAGCTGCTTGGCAGGGTAAGTATACGTTGTCTGGTATAAATTATCTCCATTGGGCAAACTTGAAACCAAACGCATGGACTGTGAAAATTCGCTGTCATTTTGTTGTAAAGTTACGGCTTTGATAGGTGTCATACCAGTTCTAACCATTGCTTGTACGCTAAATTCGGTGTCGGTTTGATTAATCAGCATAGGATTAAATCCGGCAGCTAACACCTGGGGTTTATAGCGGCGAGTGCCTATTTTTGTCAGTGGCGGAATTCGTAACACGGTGGGTGGTTGAACCAAAGCAATGTTTTCCCCTATCTCTAAACTGGGAAAAGCGTGAAATTGGCCACTTTGGTCGATCGCTTGTACACGGTATTGTCCTGGCTGATCGCCGAATAAATCTGCAAAACGGTCAGCAGGCAAGCTTCCCTGCGCAAAAGGTAACACGGTTTCATAACGTTGATCACCATTGGCAAACGTCCCCGCGTGTTGCATGACTAAGGTAAATGGTTGCTCATTTTGAATAACTTTGACAGTTTTTAAGGCCGCATTACCCACTCTGATAATGGCGAATACTTTGAGTTCTGTATCCAACAAGTCAATTAAAATTGGGTCAAAACCTGCCATCAATACTTGAGGTCGAATACGGGTTTGGCCAGTAACAGGAATGTCCTGACTTTGACGGTTAATGACAGTAATTGGTAAGCTGTAGCTACTTTGATGCTGTGTTACTTGTGACGTTGTTTGCAAAATTACCTGATAACTACCTTCTTGCATAAACGTGTGAATCGGATGCACATCAGTAGATATTTGCCCATCCCCAAACATCCAAAGGTAATCCAGTTGGTCTGAAACTAGCTCAATTTTAGAATGATTGGTAAAAAAGACTTGTAATGGACTTTCACCCACAATTGGAGACACTTCAAAATATGCCGTCGGTGTACTGTTATCGTAGCTATCTACCAAATCAAGTGTTTTTTGTCCAGTTACAGTGGCTTGATTGGCATTAAATGCTTGAACATTGATAGTAAATTGGCTGCGATAAGGAAGTGTATGGCTAACAACTGATTGATTTGAAGTCAGAGCACGACTACCATCACCAAAATTCCAAATAAATGAAGTGGCTTTAAAACTATCAGCTAAACGCGCAATAAAAAATTGTTGTAAAGGATTTTCCTGAGTTACCACAATGTCTATTTTTAAATCAATGGGTGTATCTTCATTGACGGCATTTAAATTAAGTGTATATTTTCCACGTTTATTATCTTCAAATGAAGTGGCTTCAATCAGTAAATTTTGCATTTTAACTGACATATAACGTACGATAGCACGTTGTCCATCCGCAGATAAAGTGCTTTGGCCAATTCTTTGATTAAACGCATTGTATAAATACAAGTGACTCAAAAAACTGTCTGAAGTCATTTCAATCAGTAATTCCTTTCCTGGTGCAACTGCTTGCACTACGTAACGATCGGCAAAGGCATTAGTGCGAATCTGAGAGTATTGATCGGAAGGGGTTAATTCGCCACTGACTTCATTATCAATTGGCAACACTACACCTGTCGACCCAACATTAATTGTGACTTTTTCACTGCGATTTGCCCATGCCCCACGATTATCTTTTACACTCAAGCCAACACTGTAGTAGCCAGCCTGATTAAAAACGTGGGTGATACTGGGTTCTGCCTGACAAGTGCGGGGGCTACCATCGTTAAATTCCCAACATCGATCTGTGATACTACCATCCAAATCTTGGCTTAAATCCATGAAAGTCAGCGTGGCAGGTACATTGAATTGATCAGCCATTACTTTAAAGGGATAAACTTGAGGCGGTAAATTTTGTTGGGTTTCAAAAGTTTGTAAACTGTACTCTCCCAAAGCATCAGCATGATGTGCAGTAGCTTCCAGATAATAGGTTTGGGTTTTGGGCGCTGTAAATATCAGTGCTGCATTTGTGGTAATTTGTGTTTGATCATCGTTACTAGCCACAATGATTTCGCCTGCGGCATCTTCAAATAGAGATAAGTAACTGTCAAAATTTGCTGCCATTTGAAAACTGACCTGTTGACCTGCTGCAAGTTGAATGGCATAACCATCTGCAGGGGTTTGGTGACGCTGATGAGAAAGAGCATCATCAACGCTTAAATCGCCAAATCTTAATTCTTGTGTATTTAAAAAAGGTGCTTGGGCAAAATCTAAATCAGAGGTGACCACGGAGGAAATAAAATTAATCACTTGTTGTAATGCACTATTACTCATGCCATCGTATAAAATGGTTGGATTTTGTAAAATATCTCCAGCCAATTGGTGAGCAGTTTTAACATTTTTAGTCTGTGCGATGAAGTAAATGAGACGTATTCTAGCCTTTGGGGGAATTTTGATATTTTCGTATTGCCAACTCAATGCATTGCTATTGATTTGATAATTTGCCTTTAAACTATTGGTGGGTTGGGAATGATAATGCAATAATGCTGGAATGCTACCTGTTTTTCCCTCAATCACATCATCTGTGATCAAAAAATGGCCTTGATCTGCTTCAACTTTAGTATGACTGTCTGAACCTAAATTACCAAAAACTTCAACAGTAACCGTTTGTTCATTATTCGTTAGATTAGTCAAAATTTCCATATAACGCACAAAATTATGGCGTTTGGGCACATAAATACGGCGCATTACTTGAATAGCTGTTTTCGGTTCTGTAAAAACGCTAGTACGGACTTCCTGGCCATGATTCAGGAAAGCCTCTATTTCTCCCACATAATTCGTATTATTGATTCGCAAACGATACATTTGTTGGTAAGCATTTAAAGGCCCAGCCTGCATCGCACCATCAGACATAATTTCATAAATAAAATTTTCACCATCACTCAGTTGTAGCGCAAAAATTGGTAATGTCCATAACCACAGCAAGCAGTAAATTGGTATCTGCCAACGATAATGCATTGTTACTCTCCCAAATTAGGCATGATTGAAGCTATTTTATCAGATTTTCAACGTGGACGTTTGGCAGGAGTAACACTACAATGCTCAGGTAAAACGAAATTTATACTAATAACTGTTCAAAATTATAATATTAAGTGGCAAAAAGTCACTGCCATTTTTTAATTTAATGGTAAGCCTTTACGGCACAGCTATTGTAGTAAGATATGATTAAATCAGTTTTGGATTATTCCATTTGTTGTAATGAATAAGAGCTATGTGTTTAAGCAGATAACAATGAGAGAAAACTTGGTTGCTTATCTGCTAATAGGTTAGTTATTTCCTCGGCAGGTAACGGGCGGCTGAATAAATAGCCTTGAACAACTTCACATTTTCTGGAGCGTAAAAACATCAATTGTTCTGATTTTTCAACGCCTTCTGCAACGACCGAAAGTTGTAAACTATGTGCCATTGCAATAATTGCCGTGGTGATGGCAGCATCATCATTATTTTGGCAAATATCTTTAATAAAAGAACGATCTATTTTTAGAGTATTGACTGGAAAACGCTTTAAATAACTGAGAGAGGAATAACCCGTCCCAAAATCATCAATAGCAATATTGACACCCATAGTTTGCAACTCTTTGAATATACATTCATCGCAGTAATGGTGGCGATCTTCTTCCATTAATACACTTTCGGTTAATTCAAGCTCTAGGCAATGTGGCTCTAATTGCGTTTCTTCTAAAATTCGTTTGATGGTGGGTAATAAATTAGGGTCTTTAAATTGTTTGCTGGAAACGTTTACTGATACACGTAAAGGAGAAATACCTTGTTCTAACCAACTTTTAACCTGTAAACACGCAGTGTGTAATACCCATTCCCCAATGGGAATGATAAATCCTGTATCTTCTGCAATAGAGATAAAATGACCTGGCAGAACGAGTCCTTGTTCTGGGTGTTGCCAACGTAATAAGGCTTCTACCCCCACAACACACCCACTGAGTATGTCAATTTGAGGTTGGTAGTAAACTTGTAGCTCGTTTTGGATTAGGACTTTACGTAGTTGATTTTCAAGAATAAGACGTTCAAATGCTGCGCTATTCATCTCTTCCGTGAAAAATTGATAGGTATTTTTACCTAAAGTTTTAGCGCGTGACATAGCTGTGTTAGCATTTTTCAGTAAGATTAAAGCATCATTGCCATCACTTGGGTAAACACTAATACCAATGCTGCTAGTAATGGCAATATCATGATTGTTTAATTCCATCGAATGATGCAAATTATTAAGTAAACTTTGCGCTAAGGTGCTAACTTCGGTAACAGGATCATCGGATTCTAGCAAAATGGCAAACTCGTCACTGCCCAACCTCGCAACCGTTGAGCCAGCAGAAATTGTTGAAGTTAAACGCTTTGCAACTTTACACAGTAGCTCATCTCCATATTGATGACCAATCGTATCATTAATAACCTGAAAGCCATCAATATCTAACACTAAGATGACCACTCCTTGGCTATTACGACTGGCATGCCCCAATGTTTGACGTAGCCTTTCAATTAATAAGCTCCGATTGGGTAATTCAGTCAGTACATCATAATTTGCCAAATAGGCCAATTGTTCTTCTGTTTCAACCAAACGGCGATAACGGTTTAAACGAGTAATGCTACGGACTCTTGCCCGCAGTTCATCTTTATCGAAGGGTTTAGTCATAAAATCATCAGCGCCCATTTCAATACCACGCAAACGAGATTCTCTATCTCCCAAAGCTGTTACCATCACCACAGGTAGTTCAGCTAAACGTGGATTTTCTCTCAAGTGTTGACACACTTCAAAACCATTCATACCAGGCATCATTACATCAAGCAGCATTAAATCAGGCATAAATGTTTCCGCCTTCTCCAACGCTTCTTTGCCTGATTCAGCAAAAATAAGCGTATAACCTTCTGATTCTAAAAGTGCTTCGACTGTATAACGAGAAATGATCTCATCATCAACAATTAAAACAATACTTTTATCTGATGCTTTGGTTTTATTACTGTATGGTCTTAAAGTCTTCATCACAAATTGCCTGTTTCCCTTCCTTTATTTTTGGCCAACTGGCGTACTTTACTATGTAAGTCATCTCTATTAAAAGGTTTACATATAACATCATTTGCGCCAATTTCTAAGCAACGTAAACGTGCTGTTTGTTCGTCCCAAGCGGTAACCATAATAACGGGCAAATTAGCAAGATGTGGATTAGCATGCGATCTTAGACGGCGGCATACTTCAAACCCATTCATACCCGGCATCATAACGTCTAATAATATGACATCAGGTGTCATTGTTTCTGCTTTTTCCAAGCCTTGTTGGCCACTTTCAGCAAAAAGCAGGGTGTGCTCTTCATCTTCCAACAAAGCCTCCATAGTATAACGAGAAACGATTTCGTCATCGACAATTAAAATGGTGATTTTATCATTGATTTCAGCCATAATGCTTATTCCATCTCTTATTGAACTTGGTGTATAGAGTCACTCACCATGTTAATTTATGCAACAAAAGTTGCTACCTACGCCATACAACAATTCTGCTCCCCAACTTTTAGAATTTTGACTAATTTTATATATATATTCAAAACAAATCATGTTGGCCCTTGAAGGAAGGAGAGATTTATCTTGTAAAACAGATTTTAAATCCCTGCTAAACTAAGTTGATGTGCCTTGAGTATACCAGAGAACAGTTGTTATATTTTAGTATTTTAAAAGCTTGATTGCGAGTATAATACGGTACAGATAAATATAAATTTTTTTCTTTACAGTCAATGTGTTATTGAAATAGTATAAACATTTGCAGTATAATAATAACAAGTTTATTGAAAAATCAATAAAAATTGTACGTTTCTAAATAATCTAAAAGTTAGTTAATTTTTCTTTACTAGAATGTTTTTGTGGTTAAAATATTTCACAAATTTAACTACATTTAGTTCATCCTTGTTTGAACAAAATGTTTCATTGTACAGTTGAAATATATAAGCCAATTTTTAACAAGAAAAGTTTATTATTATGGTAGTTTTAAAAAATTGTTTATTTAGAACACAAAAAGTTAAAGAGACTGTTAAATGAAAACGATACAAGTCAATGTACCAGATAATGTGATAGAGCGATTTGAAAAATTTGCTCAGCAACGTGGCGATGACTATGAAAGCGTAAATACCGATGAAGTTAAAGGTCGGGATGCTTTATTCACAGATTTGCTTATGTTTGGACTTGATGAACTAGAAGTAAATGAATCAGAAATTCCAGATGATATTGATTGACATTCACTTAAAAGCAAATAACCACCATCTCAGTATATAGGAACTCATCCCAAAATGTAATAAAGGGTAACCAATAAATAGTTTATGTTTTGATAAGCTTATATACTTAGTAATTTTCACTAAATTTCAGTTTTTATTAATTCAATGTTTTTTTAATCATTAGAAAAAGACAAATACTGAAATTTTGGCTTGCAACGTAAGTATATAAAAAATTTATATCTAAAAAGTTTTTTTTTTTTTACTAGATACTATATTTATGTAAATAGCATAGTAATTTTATTTAGGCCATTAACACTATTAATCATGATATAATTTAGTAGTTGAAGTACGATGGTCAAGCGCTTTTCCTTAAAAATATAATAGCTAAATATTTTTCTACAACGCTAATTTTGTCCCGCCATGATAATCCATCGTCAAGTGATTGTTGGAAATGAGTTTCATGTTGTAGCAATAATACCGCGATAACCAAGTGATTAAAGCCTTTATTCAAACTAAAAAAGTGATACCTTCTTCCAAACGTCATCGGGTTATTGGCAAACAATCAGGTAAAACTAATTACATAGAGAGGTTGAATGCCACTTTACGCCAACGCATTTCTAGGATGGTTCGTAAGACTCTTTTCTTCTCCAAAAAGTTGGAAAATCATATTGGAACTATCTGGAATTTTATCCAGCACTATTATCTTCTCTATTAAAAATATAATAGACTTATTGCGAAATAAGGGATTGAAAAAATGGGGAGAAAAGTTAAACTAGTGGTTATAGGAACTAAACAAGTCCATAAGAAAGCAATATGAATTACGAAAAACTGAAAGTTTTATCAA
>JADGDF010000184.1 GCA_016745055.1 Thiotrichaceae bacterium
TGAAGTATTATTGAAAGTTATCACAGTTGACGGATGCGATAGCCGTTATCTACAGTGTTTTCAGCACTGAGAGGAAGCTTATATTAACGAAAGGGAAAATGCAATGTTCAGGAATTTCATCCCCGGTTTGTGTCACGCATGCGCGTCATGGGGAGCTTCTAACAGCAAGTGTGCTGTTACTCATCTAAAGCCTTGAGTATTTTAGTTTTGTTAGCTTCATTTCGCATATTTTCTGCACCATGCAAAGCGTCTAAAAACAAGACTTCAACAGATATTTCTTTACTATTGCCTTTATTCAGGTACAAATCCGTTATAGATTTACCTTTAGATAAGCCTTTAAAAAACCATTCAATTGCTTCAAAGAGATTGGTTTTTCCTGAATTATTTTGTCCTACGAAAATATTGAACTCAGAACAGTCAAATTCAGCTTCTTGAATAGATCTAAAATTTTTAATATTAATCTTTGATATTCTCATTTATATCTATCCTTCAGCGTTATGAATAAAGGAATTTTTTTAATTGACGTACATAATTTTCAATATTTTGCATATATTCTCTATCTTTCCATAGGCTTAATAAGAAGTTGTCCAGAATGTTTTACCTAAAAGCCATTATCGTGTGGAACCTTTTGCTTCAATATCTGTGACTTTTCATTTCGAATGACTAAACGTAGTGTTTGTTCGACTAATGCTTTATTATAACGTGGAATCTAAAATTGGCAGTCTCTCGCTACACAAATATATGCGGGAACAGGCTTAGAAGCGAGAGAAAATTTCAGGACAGACGAGGCGGTAACTCCATCCGTAACGTTCAAACGTTTGAGAATGGGTTACAAAATCTGTTTCAGCGCAGGGAATAAGGATTTAATAATTACTTCCAAAACTTTTCAATCAGACCTGGCAGGTTTTAAAAATCTGTCAGGTCTTGTTTTGGGCTTATTAAACTCTTCTTTCCTACCAGGTTAACTATTGCGCAGCTTGAATCTTTGGCTGCTTAAAATAACTGAAGAAATCAGAATTAGGTTGGATAAGCAAAATGTCGCTTTTGTTCTTAAATGATTCAGTGTAAGCGCTTAAACTGCGGTGTAGTGCATAAAACTCGGGATTTTTACTATAAACTGTAGCGTAAATAGAGGCTGCTTCTGCATCTCCTTCACCACGCAACACTTGAGCTTTTCGTTCTGCATCAGCCACCACTTCAACTCGTTTACGATCCGCTTCAGATCGAATACGTACTGCTTCAGCTTTACCACTTTCTCGCAATTTTTTAGCATCCCGTTGCCGTTCTGCTTGCATTCGTTGATACACTGAAGAACTGACTTCTTTAGGTAGCTCTATTCTTTTAATTCTGACATCAATAATTTCAATGCCAAATTCAGTCGCCCGTTTAATAGCTTCATCTGTGATGTTCTTCATAATGGCCTGTCGATCACCAGACACCACTTCTTGAATTGTACGAACGCCAAACTCACTCCGCAAACCATCTGCAATCACTTCGGTTAAACGTTGCCTCGCTGTTTGCACTACACCTTTAGTTGAAGTGTAGTAGTTTACAACATCAGCAATTTTCCACTTAACGAAGGAATCTACAATCAGATTTTTCTTCTCGTTGGTTAAAAATGACTCAGGTGAGGTATCTACTGTTTGAATACGCGAGTCAAATTTTTTTATTTGATGCAGTATCGGTATTTTAAGGTGTAATCCAGGCGTGTAATCAGCTCTGATTACTTTACCTAAATAGAGTAATAATGCCTTCTCTGTTTCTTTTACAGTAAAAAAGGTCATCGAACCTATAACCAACAGAATAAATGCGAACATGAGTACTAACATTTGTTTACCACCCATTAGCGACCTCCTCTACTGCGTATGTCTTGTGATTCTGGATAATTACTACGGGGCAAAGTATAGCCGTTTCCTTGGGTTGATGTGCCTGAGGCAGGTACAGCTTGTTGCATAGAACCAGCTGAGTTGACTAATTTATCTAAAGGCAAGTACATCAAATTATTACCATTTTCTACGTCAATCAGCACTTTGCTGGTATTAGATAAAACAGATTCCATTGCTTCCAAGTACAAGCGAGTACGTGTAATTTCTTGGGCCTTTTCATATTCAAGCAGGATTTGTTCAAAGCGTTCAGTATCACCTTTAGCTTGTAAAACTTTTTTTGCTTTATAACCTAAAGCATCTTCACCAAGCTTACTAGCAACACCGATTGCTCTTTGTTCAACTTCATTAGCATAAGCTTCAGCTTGATTTTTGTGACGTTCCTTATCTTCACGCGCTTTAATAACATCAGCAAACGATGCTTGTACTTCAGCGGGAGGTTGAGCATTTTGCATGTTCACACTCATAACAATTAAACCAACTTCATAACGGTCAACAATTTTTTGAATCAATTTTTTGGTGTCATTAGCAACACGCGTTCTTTCGCTAGTCAGTACATCATCCATCTTGCTGGTACCCACAATTTCACGCAATGCACTTTCTGTTGCCTGGTGTAAGGTGTCATCAGGATCAACGACGTTAAACAAGTAATCAGCAGGTTGGTTAATGAGATATTGAATAATTAACTCAATTTCCACGATATTTTCATCTTGCGTGAGCATCAATGCTTTATGATTAATGGGTCTCACCAATGAAACATCTATTTTTTGAACTTGATCAACGGGATAAGGAATATGCCAATGCCAACCTTGCTCTGTCGTGCGGATATAACGACCAAAACGTGTTTCAACCCCTTTTTCCGCAGGTTGCACCGTGTATAATCCAAATAAACTCCAAACGACTAGCATAATCACTAGAATGACTATAATGCTTGACCAACCCATGCTGCGATTGTCTTGTTGGTTATTGCTTCCAGAGCCACTACCACCAAATATATCATTGAGTTTATCTTGCATTTTTTTAAATAACTCGTCTAAATCAGGAGGCCCTTCTGGTTTTTTATTGTGTCCCCAAGGGTCTTTACCATTCCCGCCCGGTTCATTCCAAGCCATGTACATACTCCAATTTTGCGAATTTAAAACTAAGGGGAAAAATATTTATATACCCTTGAGACCATTTTGATATATTTATCAAATATCAGGTCAGGTGTTGCAAATATTTTAACAACCTTTATGCTGTCTCAAATGTTAACATAGTTTAGTTATTTAACGCTAACTACATTAACATTTTATTATATCAACAAAACTTCATATTTTGACACTTCCATCGTTTTCCTTATAAGGTTATTTTATAAAAAACAGATAAAACAATAAGTTAGTGTGTTGTGATGAACTGAAAATTGATTTATTACCAGTTCCAAGGACATGAGGGTTGAGTATATATTTTCGACAAATCATCTCAGTCTTTTAAGGAGCGCAGGTTTCAAGCATCTGCCAAACTGAGTTGATGCGCTTTAAGTATATTTAAAGCGCTATCAGAAAAATAGTCATAATTTATGTATAATGGCATGAACAAAGCCATGGTAGGTTTTTACTCCCCTACACACTTGACAAGGTTACTATGAATTTAAATATTATATTAGATAACGATGTTGTTTTAGACTTACTTTCTATGTCTACCAATGATACGCAACATTGTTTCACACGCTTGCAAAAATCGCCTACCCGCTTTTGGCTGTCTTGTTTATCTCTTTCATCATTAAAAACTCAGATTTTTTCTAATCAGCACCACCCATTAAAAACTTTATTGGATAATATACAATTACTTTCAACCTTAGCTACCCATTGGAAAGAAATTCCAGAAGAGCACCCTAATAAAATTCAAGCTGCCATTAGTTTAGACGCTGCAACTTTACCTGGTAAAACGATTATTTGGACTAATGAAGCAGATTTTGCGACGTTACATCCCGATATTGAATGTGGCGATCATCAATTTGTCTATGCGATGTTAGCTGAATTTGAGTGCGAAGTAGAAGAATCCATGCCTTTTTGTGATTTAGAAAATCAACAATTGGTATTACGTTCTGAAATAGAAAAAAGCTTTTTTAACATACTCAAACATGGCCAATATATTTTAGGACCTGAGGTCCAAACTTTAGAATCTGAACTCACAAAATATACTAGCGCTGCCGCCTGTATTACCGTAGGGAGTGGTGCAGAAGCAATTTTACTGGCACTCATGGCCTTGGATATAAAGGCTGGAGATGAAATTATTACCACGCCTTTTGCGTCGACTATGCATGTGGAAATGATCATCTTAATGGGCGCAAGACCCGTATTTGTGGATATTGATCCTGATACGTATTTATTAAATGTAGATTTATTAGAAGTCAGTGTCACAACTCGTACCAAAGCCATTATGCCTGTTAATTTATATGGTCAATGTGCAGATTATGAAGAAATTAATATCATTGCCAAAAAACACAATTTATTTGTAATTGAAGAGGCCACCCAAAGTTTTGGGGCTAAATATCAAGGTATTTATTCAGGTAATTTAGGGGCCATTGGCTGTATTAGCTTTTTGCCATGTAGAACGTTGGGTAGTTACGGAAATGCAGGTGCTTGCTTAACAAATGACCTAGAATTAGCAGAAAAATTAAGAAATTTACAGGTACATGAGCATATTCAAGACAATTGTCAAAAATTTATTGGATTAAATAGTGGATTAGATACAATTCAGGCGGGATTTTTACTGGCTAAACTGAAAGTTTTTCCTCAAGAATTAGAAAAACGTATTCAAGTAGGCGAAACTTATACTAAATTACTTCAAGCATTTATTAAAACCCCAGTCATTTCAGCCAATAATCGTAGTGTTTATACACAGTATACCATTCAGGTAAGGCATCGGGAAAAAGTATTACAAACGTTGAAAAGTAACTATATTCCAACGTCTATTTATTATCCTATACCTATTCATTTACAACCAACCTATGCTAGTTTGGAATATGAAGAAAATACTTTTCCTGTGGCTGAAGAAGCCGCAAAACAAGTATTAAGTCTACCGATTCATGCCTATTTAGAAGAGAATGTCATACAAAGAATTGTCAAAACTTTGAAGCAAGCCATGCTTTATTAACAGATGAATAATGGCTCAATTTGGCAATTTCTTCTGCTTATTTCACCAGTTTTAGTGATAGCAATTATTATAACAATAATAAAAATTACCTTAAGCATAAATAAAAATATAGCTTTGTACATTTATATTTTTATGATGGGTATTATATTTATTAGTATACCAATTATGTATCAATATATGCTATTAGACGATATATTTTTAACTTCACTTCTTACAGTAAGTATGTTTTTAACAGCTGACCAAGCCTTTGTGACGAAAGAAGAATCAGCTGAATATTGTCAAAAACCAGTCAATGTAGTATCACTTCTAAAAATTGTTATTTTTGCATTGCTATTTATTATAGTTATAATTTATATAGATTCAAAGCTACCTGATGAAGCTCTCATCTTTCTGCAAAGCTTTGTCTCACCTATGTTATTAGCGTTATTATGGGTATGGAATTCAGTAGAAGCTTACAAAAAAATTCAAAAATTTCCTTAAATTAGCAAATTTACTTTGTTAAAAACTTTGCATTTCTTATTGGGATAAAAAACAATCGTACTACAATTATGGTTAAAATACAGACAATACAGCCCAGAAAAAAGCGCTTTATTTTAAAAGATGCGGCAAGAGAAAGTAACCTATTTATTAATAGAGTTATTATTGGCTGGTTATTTATGTTAGCCTGTCTTGGCATTATTGTAGCGCGACTACTATTCCTCCAAGTTTTTGATCATCAGCAGTATACAACGCTATCTGATCAAAACCGAATTAAAATATTACCTATTTCTTCCAGTCGTGGCGCAATTTATGACAGTCGTGGCCGAGTATTGGCAGATAATCATGTATCTTATAGCTTAGAAGTCGTTGTTGATAAGGTGGAAGATTCAGAAAATACTCTCAAGCAACTGCGACAAATTATTACTGTCACTGAAGAAGATGGTGAAAACTTTAAAAAATTACTTAGAAACACTCGCCGATTTGACTCAGTACTTGTGCGCCATAATCTTTCTGAAGATGAAGTTGCGCGTTTTCTAGTGCAACGTCACAATTTTCCAGGAATGGATATCCATGCAAACTTTACCCGTTTTTACCCATTAGGCCCCATTGGTGCGCATGTTATTGGTTATGTTGGTAGAATTACTGAAAGAGAATTAGACCAAGTTAATTCATTAGACTATCAACCAGATGACTTCATTGGTAAAACAGGAATAGAAAAATTTTATGAAAAAGAATTGCATGGCAAAGTCGGCATTCAAAAGGTTGAAGTCAATGTGCAAGGCAGAATTTTAAGAATTTTAGAACAAACTCCGCCAATACCCGGAAAAAATATTTATTTAACTATTGACATGGCTTTTCAAAAATATGCAGAACGCGTGATTAGGAGAGAAAAAGCCTCCATCGTTGCAATCGATCCTAGAACAGGAGGGGTATTAGCGTTGGCTAGTATGCCAACCTATGATCCCAACTTGTTTGTAACGGGTATGGATCATAAAACCTATAAAAAATTGCTCAATGTTCGTAAACGTCCACTTTTTAACCGTGCAGTGCGTGGTCAATACCCTCCCGGCTCGACCGTCAAACCTTTTATGGGACTCGCAGGACTTGAATACGGAGTGAGGGAAGAACATAGCAGCACTTGGTGCCGTGGTTGGTATCGATTGTCCGATCATCCACATAAATTTAGAGACTGGAAACGCTCAGGCCATAGAAGTGTCAATTTACACCGAGCACTAGAAGGTTCCTGTGATGTTTATTTTTATGACCTTGCCCATGATTTAGGTATCAATCGAATGCATGCTTTTATGCAACGTTTCAATTTTGGTAAAAGAACAGGTATTGACATTTCGGGAGAAGCTCGTGGCTTAATGCCTTCTCGTGAATGGAAACAGAAAATACATAAAAAAAACTGGTATCGAGGTGAAACACTCATTGTCGGGATTGGTCAAGGCTATAGTTTAGCCACACCTTTACAACTGGCCGTTGCCACCGCAGCATTGAGTATGAGAGGCCAACTACGACGTCCGCATGTTGCTTTTGCGCTGGATGAACCCAACACCGGTATAATGAAAACTGTTTCATCATCACCAGAATATATTACGCTTAAACATGAAAATTACTGGGATATCGTTATCAATGGCATGGTAGCCGTTGTGCACAGTTATCGAGGAACAGCTAAAAAGATCGGTCGTCGTTCACGCTATCGCTTTGCGGGTAAAACAGGTACAGCCCAAGTCATCGGTATTAAGCAAAACAAGCGTTATGATGCCCGTAAAATTGCAAAAAAATATCACGATCATGCTTTATTTGTTGGATTTGCCCCTTTGCATGATCCTAAAATTGCAATTTCTGTGATTGTTGAAAATGGAGGTGCGGGTAGCCGTACTGCGGCACCATTAGCAAAGAAGGTGATGGATTATTACTTATTGCCTAATTCACCTCTGAGATTAGCCTCAAAATCGAAAAAGTTATAATGAATTGCAGTCCTTAAAATCATTCTCATCAACCCATCTTGAGTAAGAGAAGATTGGGAAAAAGGTTAATAGAGTTGTATCACGGAATTTAAGATGGTATTTTGCGAAAAGGAGGATATAAGAAAGAACAAGTTTTGTAAACTTAGGAGAACGAGTATGAAAA
>JADGDF010000311.1 GCA_016745055.1 Thiotrichaceae bacterium
GTAAGCATTTTGCTCTACGGTTTAACCTTATTGCTGCTATATATAATAAACTAATTATTTAAGCTTGTTAACAACTTATTTCGCAAGAGGTCTATTATATGAATTTCATCAGGTTTGCTTCTGTTTTAGTATGCTTGCGCTGAAATGTCAACAGAGCATATAGTCAGTAAAGGAAATAATTTTTCCCAAACGGTATCCAATATAAGTGGCTGTGCTTTCTCATTGGGATGTAATCCATCTTCTTGGTTAAATTCAGCTAAGCCCGCTACATTTTTAAGTAGAAAAGGCACTAAAGATAATTCATATTTATTGGCTAATTCATGATAAATTTGGTGAAAACGGTTGGTATAAATTTTCCCCAAATTAGGCGGAACTTTCATTCCCAACAGTAAAACTTTAGCCTGAACAGCTTGAGATTGTTCCACCATTTTTGTCAGATTGATGCGCATTTGTTTTAAACTTAAACCACGTAACCCATCATTGGCTCCCAACTCCAACACCACAATTTTAGGGTGATATTGGTTTAAAGCTGGTTGCAATCGAGACAATCCATTTTCCGTTGTATCTCCACTAATGCTAAAATTAGTTACTTGATGTGAATAACCTTTTTTTTGTAAACGCTGCTGTAAAAGGTACACCCACCCTTGTTCTGGTAACATACCATAAGCTGCACTTAAACTATCGCCAACCACTAAAATATGTGAAGTAGGCTCTGTTGCAGCCAGTGCTGTCATACTACCTCCCCATCCAAAAATTATACAAAATATAAGTAATTTTACCATGCTAAATTCCTCTCAACCGATTATTAAAGCTTTTCAACTCGCAAAGCAAGTCCAGGCGCCTGAAGGACTTTTAACTATTTTAAATGAGCTTGATTTAAAATTATACCCAGGAGAAGCCGTTGCTATTTTAGGCGCTTCAGGTTCGGGTAAGTCAACTTTGTTAGGTTTATTAGCCGGTATAGACAATCCAACAGCTGGACATGTTGAATTATTTAATACCGATTTGCAGAAACTAACTGAAGATGAACGGGCAATATTACGTGCTGGTAAAGTGGGTTTTGTCTTTCAATTTTTTCACCTATTACCCAGCTTAACTGCATTAGAAAATGTGATGTTACCTTTGGAATTAACTCGTCATAAACAAGCGAAAAAAATGGCGATGGAAACCTTGGAACAAGTTGGGCTTACTCATCGGTTGCATCATACACCTCAACAGCTTTCTGGTGGTGAGCAACAGAGAGTCGCATTAGCAAGGGCTTTTGCCAGCCAACCCAAAATTTTATTTGCAGACGAACCGACAGGTAATTTAGACCAAGCAACAGGTCAAATCATTATTAATTTATTATTTTCTCTAAAGGCTCAGTTAAACACAACTCTTGTGTTAGTAACTCATGACGTGAATTTAGCCGCTCGTTGTGATAAACGTTATGTTTTAAATAAAGGAAAAGTTACAGTTGGATGACTAAAAGTCTCTTCTAAGCACGCTCAATGAAAGAACAAAACTTGTGGTTTTTTCATGCTTATGCTACAAATTAAATTGTTTAATTCATGAGAGGTCGTTATGAGGCAAAAAGCTTTAAGTCAAAAGTTTTTCTTTGGTATTCTATTACTTCTTTTATTTTCTGTAAGCCATGCTTCAGATATACCAACACTTTCTTATGATGGAAAGTGGTTACTTAATATACCCTATTTGGAATTCAAACTACCAATTGGTATTTGCCTATCGTGCAGTTCTCAATTCCCAAGATACAGAAAAGTTTGTTGTTGATTATGAAGCAGTCGGAGAAGTCCCTGTTTCAAAAAGTAATAGACCTCTTGCGAAATAAGTTGTTAACAAGCTTAAATAATTAGTTTATTATATATAGCAGCAATAAGGTTAAACCGTAGAGCAAAATGCTTACGA
>JADGDF010000185.1 GCA_016745055.1 Thiotrichaceae bacterium
TCTATTGTTTCGCTAATTGAATCAAACTGATGACGAAAACGCTTGATATAACGTTTTAATACAGCCCAAGTATGCTCAATAGGGTTTAACTGTGGAGAGCCAGGTAGGTCGGGTTAGGCTTTTTGCAACGCAAAAACCGTAACCCGACAAAATTGGTGAAATGGCATATTATATGGGTTGTTATCCGATGAATTGGAACATTCCATCGGGTTACGCTTCGCTAACCCGACATGACGCTTGGAGATGGACTATGATTTAACCAATCAACTCACCCAAGTTCAACAAATGCCCACCGTGTTTGATGAAGATGGCAACTTACAACAAGCGGTCTTGAATGGCGAAAACATCACTTTCACCTTCAACTCCCGTAATCAGTTGTTGCAATCAAACAATGTACATTATCAATATGATGCAGAAAACCAACGTATTGCGGTTGACCAAACACACTATGTCATCAATTCTCAACCTGTATTAAGTCAAGTGTTGGTCAAAACAGACAATGGACACTCCACTTATTATGTCTATGGTTTAGGACTCATTGGAGAAGAAAGTGCAGACAATTACTTTGCCTACCACTATGACTTTAGAGGCAGTGCAGAGGGTTGATGTCTTTTAGAAGGAAAAATTCGTGGATAGGCATCCCAAAAATCACTGAAGGTTACAGCGCATTGTTGATAAGCAGGAGGCAAGGAATCCCATAATCCTTTGTCCCTTTCTTCACTGCGCTTTCCAACGAAGGCACCCACAAACGACCACATTCACTCTATTGTCAAACGACCTTTAGCCTTCGCTAATACACGACGAGGAACCTGTTGATATTTAGGCGTTAATATAATCTTACAACCAACTTGAAAATACCTGAGCGATTCTAGCAAGCCCTCTTAACAATATTCGTTCAACAATGTTCTGTCTATTAAGACTTTGCTATCCTCTAATACTGGCTCGTTCTTTGGTGAATCTACATACTGTCGTCCACATTCATTCGCTGCGATAATCCTGTTTGCCATTGTGGATATATCCATTTTTCTTTATTTCCTGTGAATTACATATCCGACATCGCATTACCTTCTCTCTTTTTATGCTAAACCTTTTATAAATTACTCCCTACTTCTTATTCCTTATATCTTTAATATGATTTATATATAAATATATGTTTATGTTAATCTATAATATTTATAGCATTACCTCTGGGACACTACCTTTTTTTGGCATAGAGACTGTCCGGTTGTTTTCTACCACAAATAAGAATTCCATGGGGTGGTTTTTTTACTGTTTTGAGATTGGCGGTGCATGAATACCCGCTATCACCAATGGCAAATGCGGGTTTAAGTCCCCATGTGAGCATTTCTGCCAGCATTTCCAGAAAGTAATCGTTTTTGGTTTTATCTTCAGATTTGTCGTAAATTCGATAGTTAACAGGTAAGTGTTGTCCATGAATGTCCGCGTAATACAGAGCATCAGATTGATACTCTTGACCACCTGACCAAAAGCATCCCACTAAAGCCATTTACTTCCTGTCATCAGGCATCCTACGCGGACTCCAAATGTTGTTGGATTTTTTTAAATTGAAAAATCGCAGTTAAACTATGCTAGGCTGGCTTTGTTAAGCTCA
This sequence comes from Thiotrichaceae bacterium, assembly GCA_016745055.1. Taxonomy (GTDB): domain Bacteria; phylum Pseudomonadota; class Gammaproteobacteria; order Beggiatoales; family Beggiatoaceae; genus JADGDF01. The sequence continues at coordinate 1,613 of JADGDF010000185.1, forward strand.
GACAGAATACAGTCAGTGGTGGTGGCCATGAACCAAAATGGCCAGTAGAAATAAAGCATTTAAACCGATATAAAAATGCAGGCAGTTTCCAAGGAAGCAAACTTCCATCTATGTTGTTAGCCGTTAAAGTTGTAAAAATATCAGGGTTTGATACATGTGAATGTAAATCAAGAGAAAGCATTTTTTGAGCATCAAATCTGCGCTCAAGGGAAGTTAAAAGTGTATTTCCACTGTCTACATCTATATCACGGGTTCTATCTAAGGAAATATCGAACGTTACAATAAGAGAACCACCTGGCCGTAAAATTCTATAAAATTCATCAATAATTTTTTCATAATCGTTTGTATGTTCGAGAACCGAAATACAGTAAATCATATGAAATGATTCATTTTCATAAGGAAGGCTTCTTAAATCTGCTGCTAAAAATTCTACATTGCTATTTTGTTGAATATTTATTTGCTCAAAAATTTTTTCGAGCGTTTTATCATAGTCACAACAATGGATATTTGTAATATCATACTTTGTATTTAGATAGTAAGGGAAAAAGGTAACGCCTGAACCTGCATCCAAAATGCTAGGCTTTGATTCATGCTGAATTATTTGTTGGAATCGACTATATACAAAAGGGTATTCCCATTGTCGGCTCCATTGGTGCAATGGATCCATAACCCATTTATTTGCGTAGTTTTGAATAAAACGACTGTTAGTTGATAAAAAATTATTGGAGAATCCTTCTATTGATCTAAAAATGTTTGAATCTATTAACTTTTTATAATCATGTTCAAGTGGTATACCATCATGTAGTAGATGCTTCATTTCTTCTCTTCTCTTCTCTATTTTTTTGGTCTCAAGCCTAATTAAGTTTCACAACTTGTATTGGAAATATAGCAAGATTTTTCGCAATTGATTAACAAATTTAGTTATGTTTTAAGGCCCAATTTTATATGGTTTCATTGGGTTATGAAACTAATTTGAATTTTTATACTGAATATAAGAAGTTACTAGTTTATTTGTGAGTGTTATATTAGCTCGTGCTGTAGCATACAGTTTAAACGGTGTGATGCTGTATTATATGCTCATATTCGTTGTTACACCTTCCTGTAGCAATTGTTTATATTCTTTTCCAACAATTTCAGTAACAAATTTAGGCACTAAGTAACCAGGCAAAGCTATTTGTAAAGCTTCTTGGAGTTCCAATGTTTTTTCGATTGATACATCAAAATGGGCTGCGCCTTGCACTTTATCCAAAGTATGTAAATAATAAGGTAACACTTTGTAGTTAAATAATGTTTCGCTTAATTTAATTAAAATGTCTACAGTATCATTGATTTGATTTAATAAAACCGATTGATTCAATACGATCACACCTGCCATTACTAAACTTTGCAGTGCTTGGCCAACTTGTTCATCAATTTCGTTAGGATGATTTGCGTGAACAACGATGACAGTGGGTAAGCGCGTTCCAGTTAACGTGGTTAATAGTTGAGTCGTGACTCTTTCTGGTAAAATAATGGGTAAGCGTGTATGAATACGTAGACGTTGAATATGTGGTATGGCTGCAATGTCTGTGATTAATTCTGCTAGCTTTTCGTCTGATAACGTCAGTGGGTCTCCGCCGCTTAATATGATTTCCTTAATCGTTTTGTCTTGTTTAATTTCAGCCAACGCACGGGTCAAATTTGATTTGGAGTAAGGATAGTAACGACGAAAACAATAACGACAATACACAGCACAAGCGCCTGTAACAACTAATAATACCCGTCCTTGATATTTATGTAATAAACCTGTTGGTTGATGGTGTTCTGCCAATGGGTCTGCGTGAAAATTAGCCACTTTTTGATTTTCTAAGTTTAATGGTAAAATTTGCCGCAGTAATGGATCATTAGGGTTACCTTTTTCCATCCGATTCACATAACTTTTTGGCACCCGTAAACCAAAAGGTTGGGGTATAATAATTTGATAAGCAAGTTCACTTTTTGAAAGTGCAAGTAATTTGAGTAGTTGTTCAGGATCGCAAATCGCTTGTTGTAACGCTTTTTGCCAAGCAGGTGGTGCGCTCTGTTGAACCGCACAGTTTTGAACCACATTAAAATTAATCATTAGTTAGCCTCTTTAAGGAGAGTACATGGCAACCTATAGTACCAACGAATTTAAGTCTGGACTAAAAATCATGTTGGACAACGATCCGTGTAGCATTGTAGAAAATGAATTTGTTAAGCCCGGAAAGGGACAAGCTTTTAGTCGCGTTAAAATCCGTAATTTGAAAACTGGGCGGATGTTAGAACGCACTTTTAAGTCTGGTGAAACTGTTGAAGCAGCCGATGTAGTTGAAGTCGAAATGCAATACCTTTATGATGATGGTGAATTTTTTCATTTTATGCATCCAGATACTTTTGAACAATATGCAACATCCAGGGAAGCCATGGGTGAAACCGCAAATTGGGTTAAAGGCGAAGAAATATGCACTGTAACATTGTGGAACAATCAACCTCTATTGGTCGCTCCCCCTAATTTTGTGGTATTGCCAGTGGCAGAAACAGACCCTGGTGTAAGGGGAGACACATCTTCTGGTGGCACTAAACCTGCCACTTTAGAAACCGGTGCCGTTGTTAAAGTTCCTCTATTTATCAACATTGGTGATATGTTGAAAGTCGATACACGTACAGGTGAATACTTATCCCGTGCAAAAGAGTAGTTATTAAAAATGGATGTTATGTAACTTACTGAACATTCTAACAAAAGACGAGTCTTGTTTTGAAATATAAATTCTTCAAACACAAAATTGCCTATCGCTTTGCCTTCTATGTATTTGTGCTAAGCCTCTTCGTTACTTTATTAACGACTTCGCTTAGGCTTTACTTCGACTATAACGAAGACATTACTAAAGTTGAAGCGCGTGTGAATAGCATTTATGAATATTTCGAGGCAAGCCTTGTACATACTTTACAACGAGGTGATCTTGCTCAACTGCGGAAACAGTTATTAGGTCTCCAAAAGCTTGCCAATGTACAATATATTTCGATAACCCGCAACGATCAAGTCGTCGGTGAAGCGGGGAGTTTAAAAACGCTAGGAGATACTATTTCCCGCGATCAGGCCCTCAAAGGGTCTCGAGGACAATATATTGGTCGATTACGCATTGTAGCGGATAAAGGCAATGTGTATGAAAAAATGCTTGCCCAGGCAAAAGCATTATCTATTACTAATGCAACAACTGTTTTTTTAGTGACTATTTTTATGCTATGGATTTTTCATAGCATGGTTGCCCGTCATTTTGAACGTATTGCTACCTACGCGGAACGTTTAGATTCTGAACACTTGGATAATGCCTTACAATTAAACCGTCCAGATCGCACGGTCAACGATGAGTTAGACCATGTGGTCAATGCCATCAACGCTATGCGTATTAACTTACAACGTTCTTATCGCGGGTTATGTGATAGTGAACAAGATACTCGCACTCTCTTGAAATCTTCTTTAGTTGGGTTGACACTTTGGCGCTTAGATGGTCAATTTATTAACGTTAACCCTGCGTTTGCTAATATTATAGGCTGTCAATCCTATGGTGAAGTCTTGGTAATGAATTACTGGGATATAGTCGTGGAAGACAATATTTTAAAAGCAAAATCAGCTGTTAAAAACTTAAAACCAGGTGAACATTTTGGGCCACATGAAAAGGAATTTCGCCATAAAGATGACTATTTAGTCCCCGTCAGACTTTCTGCGGTCATTATTGAAAGAGACCATGAACGCTATGCTTGGTGTAATGTTGAAGATATTACCGAACCTAAACGGGTAGCCAATGAATTAAGAGAAGCTAAACAGCGCGCTGAAGAAGCAAATCTTGCGAAAAGCCAATTCTTGGCCAATATGAGTCACGAATTGCGTACGCCAATGAATGCAATTATTGGTTATTCAGAAATGTTGGAAGAAGAATTAGAACATTTTGAACAACCTCAACTGCTAGAAGACTCAAAAAGTATTATTTCTTCTGGTAAGCACTTATTAAATTTAATCAATGATGTCCTTGATATTTCCAAAATTGAAGCGGGGAAAATGGATGTTTACGTTGAGAGATTTGAGCTTCAACCCAGCATTGAAAATTTAGTCAAAACCATTCGACCTCTGGTTGAAAGCAAAGCGAACACTTTGCAAGCTATATATAGTGAACCTTTAGGGGTGATGCACAGTGATGTCTCTAAAGTACGGCAAATTTTGTTAAACTTATTAAGTAATGCTTCTAAATTTACCGAACAAGGGACTGTAACGCTAAAAATTGAGCGCATACAAGAGAAAGGAGAAAGCAAGATAGCGTTTCACATTGGCGATGATGGCATTGGCATGACACGCGATCAACAAGAAAAGCTCTTTCAAATGTTCACCCAAGCAGATGCATCAACCACTCGTCGCTATGGCGGGACAGGCTTAGGATTGGCTATTACCAAACGCTTTATTGAAATGCTACATGGTCATATCAGTGTTAAAAGTGAATTTGGTAAAGGTAGTTGTTTTACTGTGAATTTACCAGCTGATATTCGGGAAAAACAACCTTCAGAAGCAAAAGCTAAAAAAGCGGTAGCGGCATTGCCCGTAGAAAATGGCATTATTCTTATCATTGACGATGATCAATCCGTACGGGATTTATTGCGTTCTTATTTGGGTAAAATTGGTTATCAAGTTGCTTTGGCTAAAGATGGGCCTGAAGGACTAAAAATTGCGGCCAAACTTAAGCCACACACCATTATTTTAGATGTCATGATGCCAGGCATGGATGGTTGGGAAGTTCTCTCCAAGCTCAAAAATGATCCTGAACTTGCGCATATCCCCGTCGTAGTGCTCACGATGGCAGAAGATAGAGACATTGGCTATTCACTGGGAGCGGCAGAATATTTAAGCAAACCAATCAGTCGCGATCAACTCAACGCTGTTCTACGTAAGTATACAACAGGTAAAGAACCTTTACAGACGGTTATGGTCGTGGAAGATGATACCATCACTCGTCAAATGTTGGGCAGAATGTTGAAAAAAATGGGCTTACACATGGTAGATGCAGAAAATGGGCGAGAAGCCTTGCAATTGCTAGAACAATGTAAAGTGGATTTAATCCTATCAGACCTAATGATGCCAGAAATGGATGGATTTGAATTTATTGAATGTATTCGACGGCGTAAAGAATGGGCAAATATCCCCGTTATCGTCTTAACTGCTAAGGATATTACCAGTGAAGATCGAGAATGGTTGAAAAATTCTGTGGATACAATTTTCCAAAAAGGCGCTTACCAACGCACAGAATTGTTAGAAGATTTGCGTAATTTATTAAGCAACACGGCTTCTAAAAAAGTTTATCGTTGATGTTACACTGTGCGCTTTATCAACCGGAAATTCCGCCTAATACTGGTAATATCATTCGTTTATGCGCCAATGCTAATGTTCAATTGCATTTAATCCACCCGTTGGGATTTGAACTTGATGACAGCAAATTAAGACGAGCAGGACTGGACTACCATGAATGGGTCAATGTTCAACAACATGACTCATTTGCTGCTTTGATCGATGCGTTTTCCAATATAGACTCTGTGGCCAACCGAATTTTTGCATGTTCTACTAAAGGTAAAACTTACTACACAACCCCCAATTATCAACCGAATGATGTCTTTCTATTTGGTCCCGAAACAAGAGGATTGCCTGCCTCAATTTTAGAAAGTTTTCCACCTGAACAAGTGATTAAAATCCCCATGCAAGCGGGTAACCGTAGTTTAAATTTATCTAACGCAGCAGCCATCATCATATATGAAGCTTGGCGGCAACTTGGATTTAACCCTTTTTCATATTTCGGTAGTGCCCCAGAGGTAATGCTATAAATATTATAGATCAATATAAAAATATATTTATATATAAGAGTTGTATCACGGAATTTAAGATGGTATTTTGCGAAAAGGAGGATATAAGAAAGAACAAGTTTTGTAAACTTAGGAGAACGAGTATGAAAATGCAG
>JADGDF010000312.1 GCA_016745055.1 Thiotrichaceae bacterium
TTTTCATACTCGTTCTCCTAAGTTTACAAAACTTGTTCTTTCTTATATCCTCCTTTTCGCAAAATACCATCTTAAATTCCGTGATACAACTCTAATAATTCAAAGTCTTTTTGCCAATTCGTATCAATCAAATAACTGATTTGAATATCGAATAATCTCTTTTTTTCATCTATTTCTTTAATACTATTTAAAGCCAACCCTAAAATAAAGCCTAATTCTTGAGGTATATCGACAATAGATTTAAAATGGACTGGTTTACATGCCGCATATTCCCCCAATAACTCAGCATCTCGACAGCCACTCACAATCTGCTGGATTGTTTCAAGCGCAATCTTGCTTGAAGGCCGTACTTCCTGAGTAAACGTAATACCATATTGGGTTAATCTTGTTGATATCCGATTCGTTAATTCAAGCCTATTAGCAACAATTTTTAAACGATTACGGGTTAATACCCTTAAGGTTTCTTGTCCACCTGAGACAATGGGCGTCGGCTTCCAAAGTCCTCCCATACAATGATGCGCCATTTTGCTGGCATCATACTTATCCGTTTTTTTCCTATCCTTACCCGCCAAGGCCGGATTAATCACAATAGGCCGCATTCGACTAGAAAAATGGCGGATAAACGGAAAATGATAAGTTGAGGTCGACTCAATCACAAAATTAAACGGGGGCGATAAACCGGCTAACACATCCTCACAAATCCAATGTTCAATTTCTTCAATTTTTAACGCATTCACATCTGTTTTTTTATAAAAATCAACTACCTGACCTGTTTTATAATCAGGCACAGCGATAGACACAAAAGCAAATAATTTATGGACATCAATCCCAATACCATAAGGCAACCATTCGGCCGTATTGGTTTCTTTTTGAACCACATCAAACGGTGTTTTATCTTTTCCTAAAAAGGCCATGACGACTTACTCTACGCTAAAAGTTATTTAAACTCGTTCTCTGCTCTCAAAAATGGGAGACTGGAAAATAATCTACTATTCGTGCTCTTGCATTCGTACTCATTGACGTAATGCAGTTAATGGCACATCGGTTTGTTCGTAAAAACGTCTCCCCGCCCAAACTTCTTAAACGCGCTCAAAGGCACAGTGAATGAGACGGGCTTGACCAACAATAACAAATAGTCTTTACTATCTGCTTAATATCATTGGACAAGTTAAAGTTTAGTCGTTAAAAACACCCAAATCAATACATTATGTCGTTAAAAACACCAGAAATAGAAATAATCAATAGAATCAAACAAGTAAGAGCAGAGTTGAATATGACACAACAAGGTTTTGCTGACTTGTTAGGAATTAGTCGAAGTTATCTAAAAGACTAGGAAAAAAACAGATAAGTATGATGCCAGCAAAATGGCGCATCATTGTATGGGAGGGCTTTGGAAACCCACGCCCATTGTCTCAGGCGGTCAGGAAACGTTAAGAGTGTTAACGCGTAATCGTTTAAAACTTGTTGCAAATAGGCTTGAGTTAACGAATCGGATTTCAACCAGATTAACTCAGTATGGTATTACCTTTACGGCGGAATATGCGGGATGTAAACCTGTGCATTGGTTAATGTCGGTAAAAATTTAAATACAGTTGTAATTGATAAAGATGATGAAACCAGACTGTGTCAAATATTGTTAATGCCAGTAGTTTATTTATTGCTGTACAAACGGGTGCCTTGCATAATGTTAAAGGTGTGGGTGAAAAATCTTACCAAGAGGTCTATTATTAGTATTCACATCATAATCAGAACTAAATTTTAGGGAGTATTCATTCAAATGAATAATATAAAACACTGGCAGTTGCTGTACTTGCAGCACTTTCCATAGGCACGAAGGTTCAAGCATCGCTTTTAAATGATACAGCAACTCTTAGCAACATGAACTCTTC
>JADGDF010000186.1 GCA_016745055.1 Thiotrichaceae bacterium
TTATTGGCAAGATTAAACAGTTTTGCAGTGCTTTCTCCAGATTTGAAAAGCGGGCAAAAAATGACATAAGGTTTGCCTCTGTTTTAGTATGCTTGCACTTTTAGTATGCTTGCACTGAAATGTCAATAGAGCATAGTACGCAGTTGTGGTGGTTTAGTTCAAAAAAACACTAAGGAAATTTACAAAACCCGCAAGATTGTTGAACGTACCATTAGCCAGTTGAAGAAATATAGGCGAGTTGCAACCCGTTATGAGAAAAATATAGCCAATTTCATTGCCATGCTCATTATAGCTGCTACTTTGTTATGCTTGGAAATAGTTTGCAGAACACACCCTAGTCAGTCCGGAAATCATTTTGTACAAGAAAAAGCTTCGCATAGTTTTTTTGCAACGGCTATTCAAATTGTAGTAAGGTAAAATCAACTAGTTGTTGCCACCAATTACCGAGTTCAATGGCATGTAAAGCAACTAAAGGCTGCTCAGAAATGACATGATTTCCCAAATTAATTTTTATACTGCCGTAGTTATTACCCTTTATCACGGGTGCACTGATATGCTTATTGATATGCAATGTTGCTTTCAGTTGTTTATATTGACCTTTAGGTATCGTAATGTATAAAGGAGTGCCTAACCCTAGTTGCAATTGATCTGAACTACCTTTCCAAACCTTTTCAGTGTTTAAAGACTCCCCCTCTTTATAGAGTTGGTAGGTGTTAAAAAAACGAAAGCCGTAATCCAACATTTTTTCAGTCTCATCAGCGCGTTGTTTTTTACCGTTGGTTCCAACAACGACAGAAATTAAGCGCATATTATCTTGTTTAGCAGAAGCTATTAGACAGTAACCTGCTCTTTCCGTGTAACCTGTTTTTATGCCGTCGACATTTTTATTGCGCCACAATAATAAATTACGGTTACTTTGAGTAATATTGTTATAAGTAAATTCTTTTTCAGAATACCAACCATAGTAGCTTGGAAATGTATCAATCAAGGCACGAGTAATTTTAATCAAATCACTGACTGTTGTGTAGTGTTCTTTAGCAGGCAAACCAGTTGAATTAACATAGTGTGTATTTATCATGCCTAAAGTTTTTGCACGTTCATTCATTAAGTTGACGAAATCTTCTTCACTACCAGCTAAATGCTCAGCTAATGCAACACTTGCATCATTACCAGATTGGATAATCATGCCTTTGAGTAAATTTTCAATAGTCACCGAAGTATTGGCTTCCAGATACATCCGTGAGCCTTTCATCGTCCAAGCGTTATTGCTAACTTTAACTTTATCAGTTAACTTAATATCTTCGGTTTGCAATTTTTCAAACACAATGTAAGCAGTCATCAATTTAGTGAGACTAGCAGGCTCAATTGTTTCCTCAACTCCTTTTTTCATAAGACTATAGCCACTGTGAAAATCTTGCAAAATATAAGCACGGGCATTAATGGGGGGAGGTGTAGGCGTCAATGTGACTGGCGGTTCTGCCATTAGTATGAGTGGGTAAAAAATCAATAAAATAATGAGCAATTTTTTCATAATAGTACTTATCTAAGGTAAAGCATGAACTTCAACAAAAAGATGTGCTTGATTGAGTAAGCCCAATTTTTGGGCTGCCTGATAGGATAGTTTGATTAGCGCAGGTCCACTAGGCAGACGATCATTAATGTTGACTATTAAGGTTCTACTTTTTTCAATATTGGTGACACGCACTTTTGTGCCTAATGGCAAAGTTGCATGGGCCGCGGTTAGACCATAAATGTCGTAAATTTCTCCATTTGCAGTCACCATGCCATGTTCTTTGCCAGTGTACCAACTTGCTTGTCCACGCTGAGTATAAATGATGGGTTGTTTCTTTGCAGGCGGTATTTTAGCTATGCTAGGTTTTACCATGGCAGGTACGGGCGTTTTTTCAACGGGCATTGCCGTATAGAAGGGAGGCTGGGTGACAGTTGATTGTGTGCAACTCTGCAGTAATCCGGCCAAAATAATTAGACTAATGTAAATCTTCATAAGCTGATTTAATTTCTTGAGCAAGTTGGTAAACGGCCATGGCATAACGAGTACTGCGATTATAACGTGTAATCACATAAAAATTATTAAAACCTACCCAATACAGTTTACCTTGTTCTGTCTCCAAATCAAAAACTAATCCAGAATAATCATCATATTGATTGCCTAATTTACGCAATCCCATTTTTTTCAATTGTGGCATAGAATATTGAGGTTTAAATTCTAGGTCGACTAAAGTTTGGCCTGCAATTTCATCGTCTACTTGTACGGCTAAAAGTACTGGTTGCCCTGGTTGCCATTGATGCTGTTTAAAATAATTGGCAACACTGCCAATAGCATCAACAACATTTGTCCAGATATTGCGTTGCCCATCGCCATCAAAATCAACTGCGTAATTTTGGTAACTGGTGGGCATGAATTGTCCTAAACCCATTGCGCCTGCGTAAGAACCCTTCATTTCCAAAGGATCAAATCCTTCTTCTCTAGTGACTAATAAAAAAGCCTCTAGTTCCTTACGGAAAAAATCCGCCCGCTTGGGATAATGGAAACTCAAAGTTTTAAGCGCATCAATAATTCGATTATTACCAGTATACCCGCCATAAATCGTTTCTACCCCAATAATAGCAATAATAATTTCAGGTGGTACACCATAAGTTGATTTAGCTCTTTGTAAAGTATTAGCATAGGTACGCCAAAAGTCCACTCCGCCATTAATACGTTTCTTAGTCACAAAGTTTTCACGGTAACGATACCAAGGGCGCCTTTTACCCGCAGGCCGTGACATAACTTTGAGAATGCTATTTTTTACTTTGGCTTTTTTGAACAATTGGGTTAATGCTTGTTTGTCAAAATTGTGCTTTGTCACCATGTTGTTGATAAACATTTCCAGGGGGACGACTTCAGCTTGAGCAGGTATGTTACAAATACTGGCGACTATCCATAAAAATAAATAAAACCCTTGACGCAATTTCATTATTATCCTCACTGTAAAAGTTTAAACATTAATTTTTGACTTGCAACTTTCTTGCCTTTATTATTTCAACTTCTACACGTTTAGCCAAGTATAATAGATTATACTCTCTCATATTAATTGATGCGCATTGATTTTTAGGTACTTTTCGGCATGAATATAAATTAAGGATTAACTAGCAGTTCAATACTATCTTTTAATTTTTTATTTTGATGAGTTTGACAAAAACGTTTAGTATGGTGAATCTATATTAAACCACCAAAAAGCTATACGCTCATTATTTAACATGCTATTCTTAATAAAGATTAGTTAGTTATAACTTATTTCTCATAATTTACTTTAACAATATTCTTTGATTTTCAAATGAATGCGATTAATGAAATATTAGCCATTTCTGTACTCATATCTGTTGTGCTACATCTAGGCTCAATCAGCATCATTGATTTTACACCACCTAAACCCACTCAACGAGAAAATCCAACTTTGGATATTGTGCTCGTCCAAAAACGCACACTGACGCCACCTGAAAAAGCAGATTTTTTAGGACAAACGAGTCAAGAAGGGGGGGGCGAAAATGAACAAAAACAACGTCCATCCACTCCAACTGTTGCCCCTTTTCCTGATAATGTCGCTAACACAATTGTAACGCCACCGCCTCAACAATTAGCCAGCATTGTAAAGCCCCCTAAAATTAAGCATGTCACCACTAAAAAACCGCGTAAGCATAAAGTCACTTCCCACAAACCAACTCCACAGCCTGAAAATCCCGTTGAACAAGATCAACAAGCAGAAGAAACTTCATTGGTAGACACAATATCTGCCAGTAGTTTAATTATGGATGCACGTACTCAATTTGCGGCCAGTTTACAAGCTGAAATCAATGAAAAATTTAATAATTTAGCAAAACGTCCCCGCCGAAAATACCTCAGTGCTAGTACTAAAGAGTATAAATACGCGAATTATATGCAAACTTGGCGACGTAAAGTCGAACGCATTGGTACACTACACTATCCTGGTGAAGCACGGCGCAAAAAGCTTAATGGCAGTTTGACACTCAACGTTGCCATCAAGGCTGATGGTACAATTGATCATGTGGAAATTAGAGAAACATCTAAACACAAAATTTTAGATAATGCCGCTTTGCAGATTGTTCACCTTGCAGCCCCATTTGCCCCATTTCCCAAAGATATTCGAGACGAAGTAGACATTATTCATATTACGCGTACATGGACGTTTACGCGAGATAATTTGGTTAGCCACTAACTTTTCAAAGGTTCAGTGAAGGATATCTACAGTAAGCTGCATTCTATATGTCTTCATTTTATTCAGCTTCATGTTGTCCAGTTTAACCTAAACATTCTATAACATATTATTATTCATATATAATTTTTTCACTAAAATACTTTTTATTTTAATTTGATTGCTCTATTTTTCCAACAAACAAAAGTATCAACATATATCCCTAATTTGTTAAGATCAGCAATAATTTACTAAAAATAGTAGTGATTACAAAAACTAAAGAATAAAAAGGAAATCTCATGACCGATGACTTAAGTGCAAGTGCCCTTTACTATCACCGCTACCCAACCCCTGGAAAATTGGCTATTCAAGCAACCAAGCCTCTGGCAAATCAACGAGATTTAGCGCTTGCTTATTCCCCTGGTGTTGCAGCAGCCTGCCAAGAAATTGTGCGAGACCCCAAAGAAGCCGCTACGGTCACTTCACGCGCAAATCTAGTGGCTGTGATTTCAAATGGTACTGCCGTACTTGGCTTAGGTGCAATTGGTCCTTTGGCTTCTAAACCAGTCATGGAAGGTAAAGCTGTTCTATTCAAAAAATTTGCAGGTATTGACGTTTTTGATATAGAAATTGATGAAAGAGACCCTGATAAACTCATTGACATCATTGCCAGTTTAGAGCCTACTTTTGGAGGCATTAATTTAGAGGATATTAAATCACCCGAATGCTTCATTATTGAAAAAACTTTGCGGGAAAGAATGAATATTCCTGTATTTCATGATGATCAACATGGTACCGCGATTTGCGTGGGTGCAGCAGTACTCAATGGTTTACGTTTAATTGGTAAAGAGATTGGCCAAGTTAAATTAGTCACTTCGGGGGCGGGGGCTTCCGCTTTGGCCTGTTTAAATTTACTTGTAAATTTGGGTATACATAAAGAAAATATTATTGTGACAGATACAGTCGGCGTAGTTTACAAAGGCCGACAAGAACGCATGGACCCTTATAAAACTGAATTTGCGGTAGATACGCCTCATCGTACTTTAGAGGATGCCATGGCTGGTGCAGATATTTTTTTGGGCTTATCTGCTGGTAATATTCTCACCCCTGCGATGGTTGAAAAAATGGTGGAACGCCCACTCATTTTTGCATTAGCCAATCCCACACCAGAAATCATGCCTGAAGAAGCACGTAAAGTACGTCCTGAAGCAATTATAGCTACTGGCCGATCTGATTATCCTAACCAAGTCAATAATGTCCTGTGCTTTCCATTTATTTTCAGAGGGGCATTAGATGTCAATGCAACACATATTAATCAAGAAATGCAATTGGCTTGCGTTCATGCCATTGCCGATTTAGTGGAACAGGAAAAAACCAGCTTTGTTTCACCTGATGCCTCTGAGGAGCTGGCTAAGGCTTATGGAGGGCAAGAATTAACCTTTGGCAAAGATTATATTATTCCCAAACCTTTTGATCCACGATTGATTACGGTGATTCCACCTGCAGTGGCAAAAGCCGCTATGGATTCTCACGTCGCGACCCGACCCATCAAAGATTTTGATAGTTATCGTGAAAAGTTAGCCCAGTTCATGTATCAGTCAACCAATATCATGAAAGGCATTCATAATCGGGCGAAAGAAAATCCACAACGCATTATTTATACGGAAGGTGAGGATCGACGAGTATTACGCGCAATTCAAGTATTGATTGACGAAGGTTGTGCTAAGCCCATTGTGATTGGAAGACATAAAATCATCAGCCAAAAGATTAAAGAATTACGCTTATACATTCGGCCAGATATGGATTTTCGGGTAGTTGACCCCAATGACTATGAAAACTGCGATATTTTGGCAGAAGAATATCACCAATTGATGGGTCGGAGCGGAGTATGGCCTGATGAAGCTAAAGTAATAGTGCGTACCAATGCGACAGTTTTAGGGGCTTTATTGTTAAAACGAGGTGAAGCTGATGCATTGATTGCAGGTCCTGTTGGAAAATTTCAGGAACATTTGCAGGACATCAGCCATGTGATTAAAACTCGCCCAGATGTTGAGTTTCCTGCGGCCATGCATTTATTAATTTTAGACAAAGGTAGTTATTTTATTGCAGACACTTTTGTCAATTATGAACCTGATGCACAACAATTAGCACAAATTACTTTATTAGCAGCAAAAGAAGTCATGCGTTTTGGGATGATGCCTAAAGTCGCACTGGTTTCTCATTCTAATTTTGGTCGGGCAGATTCTCCTTCTTCAATTAAAATGCGAGAAACGTTGGGTTTAATTAGGGAAATGATGCCAGAACTAGAATGTGACGGCGAAATGCAAAGTGATGCCGCATTAATGGAAAGTGTGCGTCAAAAACTTTACCCTGGTTCTTATTTAAAAGGCGAGGCTAATTTACTTATTATGCCTAACTTAGATTCAGCCAGTATTACGTTCAATGCATTAATGGCATTAGCCAATGGGGTTGGGGTTGGCCCAATTTTATTAGGGATGGAAAAATCCATTCATATTTTGCACCGCACAGTTTCAACACGAGGGGTTGTCAACCTCAGTATGTTAGCGGCAGTTAACGCGCAAGAATCTGTTGTGATGGAGAAAAGCTAGGTTTTTAGTTTTGTAGGATATGTTAATAATAAAGAGAATACCAATCATAATAAGCGGCGTATTTCACGTTGTCAGCACATCCTACTGAGTTTCCAATTATTTTTAACCCAAAGTTACGCAGAGATAAATGTATTTCAAAAAAAATTTGGAACACAGAATCCAGTGATTAAGTTTAGATTTAATCTTAATCTTCCCATACTAAATACATTTTATATAGTGCGGGAAGGTAAGTGCCATACAACTTACCTAAAATGACGGATGGCAGTGCAAAAAAACTCACTTTAAACGTCTTCTAATTAATCAGTTTTGCAGGTACTATTTCCCAACTGTAGATATATTCTAAGATCGCTTTGGCAAAAAGTCCAAAGTCAATTAAATGAATCAGTTGCTTCGTAAGTATAAAACAACTTGGTGTAACCAATACGGCTAGTAGTCCAGGAAGCATTTTAGGTATATCATTTGATTTATGTTCATGCCACCAGTTGACAAACGCTGCGCCCAATGCATTAAATACTAAAAGGGCTAACGTTGCGTTTTTATCAACTATAACAATAATTTTCCACTTATTCCAAAATGCCGCACTTTGAATCACACCTCACAAAAATTATAATAGAGTTGTATCCCGTTAAAAATCAATCAATTAGCTAGATAAAAGTTCCATAGTCCGGCACATACTCCAATTATTTCATCATATAAATCAATAA
>JADGDF010000313.1 GCA_016745055.1 Thiotrichaceae bacterium
ATTTTCATACTCGTTCTCCTAAGTTTACAAAACTTGTTCTTTCTTATATCCTCCTTTTCGCAAAATACCATCTTAAATTCCGTGATACAACTCTAATACCAGAATAAACAAAGAACGCGATGATGCGCTTCCTGCCGTCAGTACAGCCTACGTGGGCGACTCCATTTTAAAAATGTTGTCCCAATCTTTGGAGTATTTGGTTTATTTCACCACCTAATGCACTGACTATAGTGGCTTGTACCAATTCTTCAAGGTTAGCTAAAGCGCCTTTTGCACCAAACATACCAGGAGAGTTTGCAACTTGGGCAAGTTTGTCAATATTCTGCAAAGCGTCTGTTTTTGATTGTGCTTGTAATTCTTCGGCTTGTTCAATCAGTGTTTGTAGTTTTGAAAGTAATTTTTTAAGTTCGGGATTTTCAACGTTTTGTATGTTTTGAATTTGATAGGAAATGTTGCCATTGTTGTCTCCAATGGGAGTATTTTCAAATGAACCGCCTGAAATGTTTATGTCTCTCATGTCGTAACTTCCTTCGCCTGCAATTAGTTTGTCTACATTACCGTGAATTTCAATACTTTGATGTCCCGCAGGTTGTAGCCCTCGTTGGATTCTAATACTTCCCAACAATTCTTGAACATTGACTATCTCCTTCAGACCTGGAGGCATAAAATTAGATAAATTTGCTTCTTCCAAGTTTAGCAAATGTTGATAATCAATGGTGACATTTTTGTAAGGCACTTTTTCAGTCACTATCAATTTGGCAATGGTTTGGTGAATAGCTGCAAATTGATTGCGAATGGTACTGAGCAATCCACGTCGACCGTTAGGATTATCGACGACCCAAATGAATATTTTCTTGTCTTCTAAGTCAGCTTTGACCAAAACACGGTTATTATCTTGTTTGAGTACAACACCAGTTCGCCAATAGGTTTTGTTGTAAATTGAATGGTGAGAACGAACAATAAATCGGGAAATCACACTGCCTGGTAATACGTCGTAGTGCAGTTCAAAAGCTAATCCTTTCTTGTATTTTTCAATATCCAGTGACTCGGGTTGGCGCTTAGGTAATAAATCAGGAATTAAATATTGTTTCTTAATGTCAGGAAATTCAAAGCAAAGTTCAAACTTTTCCATAATGTCAATGATAAAAGGGTGTTTATCTTCAGGATAACAGGATAACGTTTTAGGTCTAAAAAGTCAGTCAGTTGAGAAAGTTTTAAAACACCTTGTTGTTCAACAAGGTGTCTTTCGTTCAGTAATTTATAAATACTTTGAGTAATCCATTCAGGATTTAAGACATTAGTTTCTTTAAGCTGTGGTCGCTGTTTATCATCATGAAAATTTAACACAATGCCTAAATCATGCAGGAAATCAATGAGCGTTTTTTGGCCACTTTTATTGATACTTTGCTCTACGCATATCTTTTCATATTCTTGGTATTGGATAAAGTCACGACGCATTCTTTCCAATTTCTGTTTAACGTCAAATTCTATGGCTGACGGATATGATAAATAGTAGTCGTCTATAAAGTGGTAGTATTTTTGCCATCCTGGCAGATATTGAAAACCTGCTAAGTCTTTTTTTATAGCCTAAACGACTAAATTCATAGGTTGTTTCGGGAAATCCACTTCGTTCCATTCCAGAAACAACTCTAGCCTAAGTGGCTGGGGTACCTGTAATAAAACATTCACATTAGACCTCTTGCGAAATAACTTGTTAACAAGCTTAAATAATTAGTTTATTATATATAGCAGCAATAAGGTTAAACCGTAGAGAAAAATGCTTACGACGGTTTCGGTAACGAAAGGCAAGAATTTTGAAGATTTTAAGTGCCCGTATAACGTGTTCGACAATAATACGGATTTTAGCCAGTTGGCGGTTA
>JADGDF010000314.1 GCA_016745055.1 Thiotrichaceae bacterium
GGTTCGAGATCTTACGTTCACCATCTCTTCAAATAGTTCTTTACTTACTCCTAAATAGCGTTTAAACCTTTCATTTGATAAAACTTTCAGTTTTTCGTAGTTCATATTGTTTTCTTATGGATTTGCTTAGTTCCTATAACCACTAGTTTAACTTTTTTACTATTTCTCAATGACTTATTTCGCAATAAGTCTAATAGTTGACTTTTTCTAGCCAAACAAACTAAGGCGCAAACGCCCATCGTTTGGAAAATGATATTTACTTCTCAATAGCTTGGTTTCTTGTGGACACATTACTAATAAATCTCTAACGTTCTCAAACTATTCCCGACTTAAGGAGAGCTTAGATATTTCTTTTTCATGAAATCTACTATCCAATATTTATAGGCTATAGGCAGGTCCAAAAAATTAGAAACTACAGTAATTCAGGGTCAGGTAAATATAATAAAAAAGTAAAATTTGTTAGAATACGCTTAAAATTTTAAGTAAAATAACTTTGAGAAAATAACTAATAATGGACTTTTCTGAAAAAATCCAAGCGCTTAGTGCAAAAGTACTGAAATCTATTGACCTTATTCAAACAGAAGAAGCGACCAAGCAAGCTTTCGTGATTCCTTTCATTTTGGCACTGGATTATGATGTTTATGATCCTGCTGAAGTAATACCAGAGTTTTCTGCTGATGTTGGCACCAAAAAAGGGGAAAAAGTTGACTATGCAATTATGCGAGAAGGTAAATCAGCTATTTTACTTGAATGTAAATGGTGTGGTGCTGATCTTAATAAGGAACATGCCTCTCAACTTTATCGTTACTTTTCGGTAACAGAGTCCCGTATCGCTATATTAACTAACGGCGTAAAATTTAGATTTTATACTGATTTGGAAAAACCGAATCAGATGGATTCACGACCATTTTTAGAATTCGATCTTCTAAATCCTCAAGAATCTTTAATACCCGAACTTAAAAAACTGAGCAAACCTCATTTTGATTTAAATGAATTCATTTCTGTCGCTGCTGAATTGAAATATACTAGAGAAATAAAGCTCATACTTGCTAATCAACTCGTTAAGCCCTCTGAAGATTTCACAAAATTTTTTGCCTCTCAAGTCTATTCTGGTCGAATTACTCAAAATGTTTTAGAACAATTTCAAGGTATTACAGAAAGAGCCCTTAAACAATTTATCAGTGAAGAAATCAGTCAAAGGCTAAAATCAGTGCTGGAAAAAGATAAAGATCAAGATGACACAGACTCTGAAAAGACATTGCCTGATATTTCGCAATATCGTTCCCCAAAACAAAGAGATGATGAACGTATTGAAACAACCTCTGAAGAAGTAGAAGGGTTTGTTGTTGTTAGAAATATTTTAAAACGCATCATAGAACCTAACAGAATTATTTATAGAGACACCATTAGCTACTTTAATATTTTACTAGATGACAATAGGAGAAAACCTGTTTGCCGCTTGTATTTTGGAACTTCGCAAAAATACCTGGCTCTTTTTGACAATCCAGAGAAAAAAGAAGAAAAAATTCCTATTAACACTATTTCTGAAATTAATCAGTTTGCAAAAAGGTTAAAAACAACAGTATTAAGTTATGATGAAAATACAAATTAAATCATTTCTTTTATATTTTCTAGTGACAATGCACTAGCGTCTCAACTAATAAAAAGACGCGGAACACCCTAAATTGTATTCTACGCTGGTGCGTGGAACGGAAAAAATTTAACCATTTGCAGTGTACACTGTCCCATTTACCTAGCTCAACTTTAGAGTTGTATCACGGAATTTAAGATGGTATTTTGCGAAAAGGAGGATATAAGAAAGAACAAGTTTTGTAAACTTAGGAGAACGAGTATGAAAA
>JADGDF010000022.1 GCA_016745055.1 Thiotrichaceae bacterium
CAGCGATTTTCCTATGGTTGCTCGAACAATAAACGCAGGAAGAAACTCAACACTGTTGACCAAATGGCCAATTGGAGTGCTTAAATTGATGCCTATGGGTTTCACTGTCGTTCTACCCACCCTACGCTTGCTTTTCATACTTTATAAATTCCCATGGAATTTCCTTTTTGAATATTTCTATTGCTTTTTCCATTTGCTCCAACGAAACATTTTCTTTAAAAACAGTAATCGTTCTTGTTTGTTCTGTATCATCTCGAAATATTTCTATTACCAATTCATCATTTCGATATATTTCGACACCAACGCCGTCTCTTGGGTTTACATCACTTGCTACGACTATTTTATCTTTGTTTTCTGGCATAGCTATTTCATTTTTTTTACACATAACGCCAAGCATCAGCGGCACGGACCTTTGGTGCGTGTAGCGACGTGTTATATTAATTTAGCCTTAAACTGTGCATATAGGTTCGTTGGAGAAGAGTCAAAATATTTGAATAATGCGGGACATAGCCAACCTTCCATATCCAAACTCTTTGAGTAATACCAATTTCCGCCTGATTCCTCTCTGCGCCATATAAACTCTATTTGATGACCTGGAAACGGGGTTGATGAAAACAATAATGAGAATCCTTTGTCTGCATCAATTATTTCTGACGCCATCTTTTCAATAATATCATCTGCGCCGGAAACAAAAGGCTCTTGGAGTAGGCCTACCTTTTCGTCATCAAACACCCATATTCCTTCATATTTATATGGATGAATTACAATTATTGAATTTGCCATATTTCCGCCAGTAATTTTGTAGAATATAATGTCAAGGTAAGCGGAGCGTTTTTTGCGTCCGCTTGACCACACTGTTACAAGAAGGCCTAGCTTCAAGAAACTAGGCCGCTTATTACTTTATTAATGTTTTTGAATTCAATTTTCTTGCAGACTGCATTTGCACCAGCTTTTAGCATTGCATCATTACCTTTGGTATGTGATGAAACTGCAATTATTGGAATAGCGCTATCAATGGTTCGGAAGTACTCAACGAACTCATTACCTTTACCGTCATTAAGATCATAGTCACACATGACCAGATCAAAACTATCATCAGCTCCTACCTTAGCTTCTTGGACAGTAGGAACGACTTGAATATCATGATCCTTGAGAAATTCACGCTTCACTGCGTCAATAAAAGCTTGATGATTTTCAACGTACAATATTTTCATTTATTCACTTAAAAATGTAACGCCAACCATCAGCGGCGCGGCTTAGCCGTGTCCGACTGCATGCATTTGTTAGCGGTTACATCGTGTAAGCAACCAGAAACATACTTGTGAAGTATGCTTGATACTAATGTTTGGTAAGGGATTCCTTCAATTACTGCGCGCTTTTGAATGGCTTCAAGGTCTCGACTTGAAATGCGAATATTGATTCGTTTGTCTTTTTTAAATGTAGTCGCTGCGGCCTCCATAATTTGTTTTTTACGGGCAGGGGTCAACACTGATTCATATTCATCGGCTTCAAATGCTGCTAGTAGCATTTTTTCGTCTTTATCTAATTTCACTTTACTCATCATTTTCTCCCAAGTAGTGCTTGGTGGCTTTTCGGCTAGGGATAATTGTCTTTAGAAAGATGTGTTCATCTAATTCCACATATGGCACTAAATAAGCGTAAGACTCTATTGCCACAATGAATATAGGTTGGTGGGCATAGTCTTTTTGGTTCGGATGAACAATGTCATCTAGTAATTCTTCAGATTGGAGATGAAAAATCACTTCCTCGAAGGAAACACCAGGCTCTTCAATGAGTTGTTGATTTTTCTCTGGGTCCCAGTCAAATAACTTCATGAGACCGGATTATAGCATAACGTGTGCCTTTTGGCATCTTTTGACAGTCGCTCACTGCGAGACATGGAGAGGTGAAGCTGGTGTCGAGTAAACTGGAGCAATCATATGTGCCACGTTCTCCATTGTTAAACACAAGAGATATTCATCATTTAGTGTAGATTACCTCCTGTTGTATACTGTGATTATTCGCAGAAGGAGAAATTAATGGAACTCATCATTCACTTTAGTTCACCCACCGAATTTTCTGTGCGTTATGACGATGATGAAACAGAGCGTTTAACGTTTAATAATCCCATCAGTGATGAACATTATCAGGACATACGTTGGTATTTGGAAACCTATTCTACGGCTTATATTGCAGAGCCAGATACGAATCAGGCTGGACGTATTGAAGCGCAAATACCCAAATGGGGAGAGGCGTTGTTTAATGCGGTGTTTTTGCAAAATCGAGCGGCGCAACGTATGTTGGATCGTTTGCAGGACGAAGAGGATGACAAGCGTTATGTCACGATTAGCGCCGTGTATCCTGACGTGTTGAGTTTGCCGTGGGAGTTGTTGAAAGACCCTGACGGTGCGTTTTTGTTTAATGAAAATCCACGCATTGCCGTGCGTCGTAGTTTGAAAACCCGTGGTGGACGTAAAGCGCATAAGGTGAAAACCAAAGAGACATTGCGGTTGTTATTTGTCATCAGTCGCCCCAAAGAGTCGGGATTTATTGACCCACGTTTGGATGCCCAAGCAGTGTTGAAGGCATTGGAAGGCGTTGAGCAAATAGAGGTGGAATTTTTACGTCAGGCTACGTTTGATGCGTTAATTCACCGTTTGGAAAATGAGGACTTACCGCCAGTGGATATTGTTCATTTTGATGGGCATGGCGTGTTTGATAGTTCGGGGCAATTAGCGGCTAAAGGTGTGCGTTGGGAAGGGTTTAAAAAAGAGGACAGCAAGACCAAACAAATGGGGTATTTGTTGTTTGAAGATGCCAAGGGCGAGAAAGCCTTGGTATCTGCGGATATGTTGGGGGAAATGTTACATCAGCAGCAGGTCAGTTTGATGGTGTTATCAGCCTGTCAATCGGCAATGGTGGCGGGTGA
Organism: Thiotrichaceae bacterium; assembly: GCA_016745055.1. Classification (GTDB taxonomy): domain Bacteria; phylum Pseudomonadota; class Gammaproteobacteria; order Beggiatoales; family Beggiatoaceae; genus JADGDF01. The sequence continues at coordinate 2,930 of JADGDF010000022.1, forward strand.
GGATGCCTTGAACAGCGTGGCTGCACGGTTGGTACATGCAGGGATTCCGTCGGTATTGGCCATGACTTACACCGTGTTAATTAAAACTACAGAATTGTTGTTTCATGCGTTTTATGCGGAATTGGCCAAGGGCCAGCATACGGGGGAGGCGCTGGAAAATGCGCGGCGGTATTTGTTTCGGCATATGGCGCGGGGGCAACGGCGTTTTGGGGTGCGGGAGTTTGAATTGCAGTTGCGGGATTGGTTTATTCCGGCCTTGTATCAAAATGGGCGGGATCATACCTTATTGAAAAAGGTGGATATCGCACCGGTGGAGGAACCGGTTTGGCATAATTTATCTGAGCTTCAGTTAGAAACGCATTTTTTTGGACGTTCTAAGGAATTATGGGACTTAGAGCGCTGGTTAATAGACGGTGCCAAACGTATCACGATGGCAGGGTTTGGTGGGCAGGGCAAAACGGCCTTGGCTATTGAATTTGGTCGGTGGTTGAAACAAAAGGGCTGGTTTGACTGGTTGGTGTTTGTTGATTACAAAGCGTTTCAAGGCGTGGATGCTGTTAGTTATGTGGTCAGTAGTGTGGGTGTGGTGTTGGAAGAAAGTTTGTTGGATGCGGACGCGGCGGGTCAGGCATTGGCAAAAACTTCGACTTTACTGATGTTGGATAATGTGGAAAGTCTGGAAACGGTGGTGTTAATGGAGTTGTTGACGGTGGTGGCGAAGTGGCCAGCGATTGTGTTGTTGACGACGCGGCAGTTAACGGGCTTTGAGCATGAGCAGTATCCCGTGGCAGGGAGTTTGGTGCATCGACATGTGGTGTTGGAGGGCTTGCGGGAAGCCGATGCGGTGGATTATTTGCAGTTTTTGTTGAGTTTGCCGCCCGAACCGAATCGTGGTGTGTTGATGTTGGATGAGGGAGCACGCAAGTATCAGGATTATGCGCGGTTGTTGCGGTTGGTGAAGTTTCATCCGTTGTCAATTCAAACGATTGCGCATTTGTTGAAAACGCGGGTGTTGGGGAGTGTTGAGGAGCGTTTGGGTCAGTTAATGGCGGAATTGCCAGATAATCCAGTGTTGGCGTCTTTGAAGTTGTCGATTGAGCGATTGGATGCGGAGGCACAGCAGTATTTACCGTTGTTGGGGGTGTTTCAGGGTGGGGCGATGGAGAATACACTATTGAATATTACGGAAATTCCGAAGGAAATATGGGCTAAGTTACGCCCTTTGTTGGAAACTACGGGATTGGTTCAAGTAGAAACTTTACCAAATATTGTTGCTCCTTATCTTCAATTCCATCCCGCTTTGAGTACAGCGTTACAATCAAATGATGATATTTTACGTCAGCGTCATCAGTGTTTTTATTATGAATTCTCGTGTGATTTATACAATAAAGAAAACAAAACTACATTTAAAACTCGTATTATTGCCAAACAAGAATTACCTAATTTATTATTTGCTGTTAAAGGCGCATTGGCAAATGCTGCTGATTATGCTGGGGAATTTGTAAAAAATGTGAATCTGTTTTTAAATTTTGGGGGCTTACAACGTGATCTGGCAAAACTCAACGAACAAGTTTCTAAATTAGCAGGAGAACTAGGAAGTCAAAATTGGTTTTTTAGCAAATGGAGCACTGGATATCAATTATTTGATGCAGGTCATTATTTCCAAGCTGCCAATATTTTTACTGAAATTTTAACTGATTTCGGTGCTACAACTAGTTATAATCATTCTGCAACTTTAGGCATGTTAGCACGCTGTTTCAGATTTCAAGGACAAAGCGAAAAAGCTATTATTTACTACCGACAAAGCTTAGTGACTGCCCAACAATTAGAAAAAAATGAAAGAACACAAAGTCAAATAGGAGGTTTATACAGTGATCTAGCTGATATGCTTACTGATATAGGGCATTACACAAAAGCACAGAAAGCTTATGAATATAGTTTAGCAATTACACAGCAACTTAAAGATTTTAGAGGAGAAGCTGTAAACCAAGGACAACTTGGTTACTTAGCCTCGGTTCAAAATAAACTAATGGAAGCGAAACAACGTTATCAGAGAGCCATTCTACAATTTCAACAATTGAACGAACCATCACATGAAGCAATTTATTTATATCAATTAGGTGGAGTATATAAAAAGACTCAACAATGGAAAGCCGCAGAACATGTCTATCGGCAAGCTGCTAATATTGATGAAAATTTGGGGAATTTAACTGGAGCAGCCAAAACTTGGAACCAGTTAGCTTCTATTATGGAAATGGCGGGTAAATTAGAGGAAGCCGAGGCATGGTATCAAAAAGCAATTGAAAGTGGACAAAAAATAAAGGATTGGCTAGTAACAACAGTAGCATTGAGCAATCTTGCTAATCTCCTCCAAAATCAATCTGACCGTTTATCTGAAGCACAACAACTTGCTAAGCAAGCCTTAAAGATTTCTAAAACTTTAGATCCAGCAATGGTTACAATTTGGCATACTTACTCGATTTTAGAACAAATTGCAGACAAACAAGGCGATACCCAAACTGCAAAAAACTATCGTCGTTTAGCACGAGAAGCCAAAGCTAATTTTATGGGGACGCGGTATGAGTTGAAACAGATGCATAGAAAATTAATTTTAGTCGTGGCAAAAGGGGATAATGTTGAAGTAGCTTTGGAACCTTATCGTGATTCAGATTGGGAAAATCTCAAAATGGCCATTCAACAGATTTTAGCGGGAGAAAGAGATATGGAGAAATTGTGTGAGCCGTTGACTTTTTATGATGCTCCCATTATTACCGCTATCCTAGAAGGGATTGAGCGACCGGAGAGTTTGAAGTGGTTTGAACAAAATGATATAGATTAAGAGAAGAGTAGGCTTATTTTGTCTGAATCAGGATTTTCAGGATTAAAGAATTGACAGGATGAAACAAGACCTGGCAGGTTTTGAAAACCTGCCAGGTCTGCCGTTGTTGAAATCAAAGCCTCTTGGCACTAAACATTAAGCGACCGGAGAGTTTGAGGTGGTTTGAACAAGATGATACAGATTAAGGGAGGAGTAGGATTATTTTGTCTGAATCAGGATTTTCAGGATTAAAGAATTGACAGGATGAAACAAGACCTGGCAGGTTTTGAAAACCTGCCAGGTCTGCCGTTGTTGAAATCAAAGCCTCTTGGCACTAAACCTCACGCTGCGATCACTTGACACCTTGCCAAGACTCCCTAAATTACCTGACTTAAAGAACCGTTTTAGTTTGAGAGGAAAAGCAAGGACTTCAACCCTAGATAACTGACTTATCAGAAAGTATTGGGGGCAAATACCTACCCTTACTTATACACTAATTTTAATTATTATAAAAACCTTCGCAAACACTAGATTTTTCTTATATAATGCTTTAAAAATTAACCACCATTTAATTAGGAGAAACTTAATGGAACAGTCGCTAGAACAATCAGTTAAAACGCTTGTTGCACATCTAGAACTTAGTGAAAGACGTTACCAACAGGAGAAAAAACGTTCTCGTTGGTTAGGTATTGCACTGGTTTTATCACTTATTGTTAGTTTGACGACTGTCATGTTTAATATCAGTATGGTGGACGAAGTTCAAGCAGTAGACGCAGGTGTTTCTCAACAAATGCAACAGAGTATGCCACCGGGTATGGAGGAACTTATCAAGGAAATGACTATTTTCTTGAAAGCCTTAAATGCGCCTGAAACCCAACAAGCAATGGGAAATGTTGTGACATTTATTAATTCAGAACAAACACATAAAGCATTTTCAGCCATGACCAATTTAGCAGGTCACATTGAAATGAAAAAGCTCGCTGAAGCAATGGGATTGATTGATGATATTATTATCAAAACCAACGGTGTTCTTCAAGATGGTCAAATTGCGGATGGAATTAATGATCTATTTGGAATTATTCAAGGTATCAGTAGAGATATGCGGGTAATGGCTGTCGATATGCATAGAATGTCAAATGCGGCAACGCCAGCAATGGGCGAAATGTACGACATCATGCGTTTTGTGCCAACGCCTCGTTAAAAAGCTTGTAACACATTCTTTTATACAATTTGCTTTATATTGAAGTCTTTAGGGTAAATTTCAGATTGGATTAAGGAATGGGAATTAAATAAAATCAGAAAAAAGACCTGGCAGGTTTTGAAAAACTGCCAGGTCTGATTGAAAACTTATGGAAGTTATTTTATTCTTATTCCTAAGGATTAAAGGGTATTGGAAAACAATACCCTTAAATTTAATAGTGGTGATATTTTGTGCTACATAATTATGGTTCTTGATAAACCACGTAACATCAGCTACTTCAATTTAAACAGCACTCACTTCAACTTGTCCATACCACTGTTCAAGAGAGGCACTCTCTTTTTGACCAGCGTAAACGAGTACACAGTCATCAGGAATACGTTCATCAACCACAACGGGTAAAGTGATGCTTGCTCCACCTTGCTTGACCTGAGCTTGGCCATTTAACCCTATTTTACTGGCGGCTTGAGCATTAATATGAACGCCGGCGGCTATTTGAGCATCTTTAGTAGCTTGTAAAGATTTAGCACGACGTACGAGTGCATCGCTGGCATAAATGGGCATTTCGGTAATACGCTGCATTCCTTTAACCGCAAAACCATTTAAATCACCAGGCACTTGCCAAGCATGGATGTTATCCACGCGCTTGTCACCAATTTGCTGTTCTAGCTCATTTCGCGCTTCTTCTGAAGATTCATAATCAAATCCATCCAAATCAAACAAGTTACCCATCACACGCAAGATTTTCCAGGCAGGGCGAGCTTCTCCTGTGGGCGCAATGGCACCGGTAAAGTGTTGCCAACGGCCTTCACAATTGACGTAAGCGCCTGATGTTTCTGCGAATAAAGCAATGGGCAACATCACATCAGCGTAATTTTCTATATTGTCTGTACGATAAGCGGTTAGAGACACAACAAATTCGGCTTTTTGTAAATTATCTAAAGCCGTTGTGCTGATACAACTGTCTAGCTCTGGCTCAGTCCCAAGTAATATATAAGCCTTCATTCCATCATTAAGCATGTCATAGGCATTTTTACCTATCACTTCACTGATTTCCCCCGCTACGGTGCGATGAGGTAATGCACCTGCCAGACAAGCACCCGCACTATTAGCCGCTTCGGCCAAGTGACCTAACGTCCCATGCGGACTTAGTTCAGTAATGGTGGCAGCTAAAGCGCGAATAGTTGCAAACTGCGGATGGGATTCTGCTAAATGACCAATTAACACCGTTGTTTTTTCACCCGCTTTTAATTGTTGGGCAATACTTTTTTGTGCCTTGGTGGGTGAAATTTTGGCCAGTAATTTATTAATACCATCTGGTAATTTACCGCCTAACGCTTTGGCAATACCTGCTAGGGTGTTGACCATTTCTGTTGGAGCAGCAATGATTTTATCCGCAACAGGGTAGTTGAATTCATAATCAACAGGGTTAACGACCAAAACTTTACCACCGTTTAACACTGATTTACGCAAACGATGATTAATTAAAGGTTGTTCTTTGCGAATATGCGAGCCAATGACCAGCGTCACATCGTTGGTTTCCAAATATTCAATCGGTTGACCCAAGTAGGGATATAAAGGGGCTTTGGTTTGATCACTAAAATCAATTTGTCGTAAACGATGATCAATATTGGCAGAACCAACGCCACGCAACACTTTTTGGAATAAATAAAGCTCTTCTGACGTTGAGTTAGGTGAAGCTAACCCACCAATGTCACTGGCATTTTGTTGTTTTAAACCTTCCACAGCAAAGGTCAAAGCTGTTTGCCAGTCAGTTGTTTGCCATTTACCCTCTTTTTTAATCATCGGTTGCGTCAAACGATCTTCAGCATTTAAGCCTTGATAACTAAAACGATCACGATCAGACAACCAAACTTCGTTAATGGCTTCATGTTCTTTTGGCACTACGCGAATCAACTGATTGCGGCGAATATGAAAATGAACATTTGATCCTACGCAATCGTGTGGAGCAATACCATCACGTTCGATTAATTCCCAAGCACGCGCTTTAAAACGAGAAGGTTTGGCAGTCAGCGCACCAACAGGGCATAAATCAACCACGTTACCAGAGAGTTCATAAGTCACATTTTTTTCTACATAGGTGCCCACGCGGGTATGTTCCCCTCGACCCGTTGCTCCCATTTCTTGAGTACCCGCGATTTCCATACCGAAACGTACACAACGCATACAATGAATACAACGAGTCATTTCTGTAGAAATCAAAGGACCAATATTTTTATCAAATATAACCCGTTTTTCCTCTTGGTATTTTGAATTATCTTTACCATAACCTACGGAAACGTCTTGCAATTCACACTCGCCTCCTTGGTCACAAATGGGACAATCTAAAGGATGGTTAATCAGTAAAAACTCCATCACCGCTTTCTGGGCCGCCAATGCACGGGGTGAACGAGTAAATACTTTCATCCCATCCATAACCGGCGTGGCACAAGCAGGTTGCAGTTTAGGTGCTTTTTCAACTTCCACTAAACACATACGGCAATTTGCCGACACTGAAAGTTTTTTATGGTAGCAGAAACGTGGAATTTCGATACCATTAGCATCAGCTATTTCTATAAGTTTTTGTCCTGGCTCTGCTTCATAAGTTTTGCCATCTATTTCTATTGTTGCCATTTGGTTTTCTCGTCTATTATTCGGGAAAATCGGAATCTGTGCAGAATTCGGTCTATGTTGAGTTCTCTCAACTTTGTTACATAATCTTTGATTGTAACACTGAATGAATTTTTTTTGCAGGGGAGATTGGAGTATCAGTAGGATAATCAGGTTAGAAAGCTGTTGGTAAAATTGCTGGTGTGGGTTCACGGTTTACATCGTCTGTTTCAAGCATGCGAAAACGTTACAATTAAATAGCTTAATGCCTGCCTTTAAAAAAAGATTTTAATTTTGACATCCAACGCCAAAAATCTCGTATCGGCGCTGTTATTCGCCAAGAATTTGAGGTTTCCATAATAAAAAGTTGTTGCTTTAACTCCTCACATTCATTCCGTAAATGATGAAAAGCCTGTTCACAATGCCAAATTGTTGGCTTTCTATATCCTAAATCAGTTATTTCCATATCTGGGGCAATATAAGCATGAGTAGCTAGCTGTTGTAAAGGTTGAGTGACGGTTGACCATTGGTATTTTTGGGCTAATTTTTTGATGCCAGCAACATAATCATCATACAACTTTGGGTTTTGTAGCTGAATAATTGCTTGTTCCCAGCTTGCCTCATCAGCTTCATTAACAACCATGCCTGCGTTTGCTGCTGCAATTTCTTCGGCTAGCACATCACCTGTTGTGGTTATAATCGGCTTTCCAGCCCACAAATAATAAAGTAAACGAGTCCGAAAAGAAAAATGTGTCTCTAAACTTTGTAAATGGGCACTGACACCAACGTCAGCATCAAGCAAATGATTTTGTAACACATCATAAGCCACCCAACCTGCCTGAAAAATGACCTGTTTTCCATGCAGATTTAATTCACGCGCGAGCGCTTCCGCCCGATGTTGCATTGGCATCGTTTCAATCGTGGGGTTAGGATGTTGTGTACCTAAAAAAACAAGTTTAACATTTGGGCAAGTAGGTAAAACACGATGAATTGCCCGAATCAAGGTCAAAGGATCAAACCATTCCCAAATACCTCCCCCCCATAATAATACAAAACTTGAGTCATCATTTTTCCGAAAACCTTTGCCAGTGCGATGTGGAGGAATATCTGGCAGTCCAAAGGGGATAACCAAAACACGCTGCTGCATTTCTTGATAAGTTGCCGGATTAATACGTCCCAATGCAAGTAAATGGCCTAACCACAAATCTCGCTGACGTTCACTTGCACATAAAAAATAATCTGCATAACGAATCTGATCATTCATCATGCGCACTTGATCAGTAATATGTTCAAAAAAATGTTCATTCTGCTGCCCTTGATACCAACCTAAAGCTTCTAAGGGCACAGGATCATATAAATCAGCTACCAGAATTTTTGAAGTTTCTCGCAAAATTGGGTAAATATCAAAAATATACCCTTGAAATACAATAATATCGTGCTGCTCAATTAAAGCGTGAATATTGTCACCATGATGTTGAATAAATTCAATTTCAGAGGTGGGTGGAGATAAATTTTCTGGTAAAACATTGGGTGCAGCTAGTGTGATTTTTGAGAAGGTATTGATTAACGCCTTGGCAAATTCCCAGTAACGGATAGCAGGTCCTGCCATTTTTTCACTAATCACATCAGGAGATAAAATAAGAATAGAGTTCGGCATTTGGATGAGCGTGTTGTTGGAAATAGTCAATTTTAATTCAATGGATAAGGCGTTGTTCAATACGTTCAAGCAGTTTTTTTGCTAATTCGTAAGCTTGCTGCCATTTTTTACTATTATAGGATGTTTCAACGTTTTTTAATAGCGAAGTTTCTTCTCTGGTGAACGTTACATCAGAAACATTGAGTTGTTTGATAAGCTGTTGGGCACGTTTGAGACGTAGTTGATTTAAAACTTCTTCACCTTTCTGATAAGCTTCATTAGCAAAACGCAATACATTATTTAAATTATTGGCTGAAGCTGCATTCTGGGCTTTTTTAATTAAACGGTTACCTTCGTATTCTGAGTAAATTAATTCAGAAATGGTTTGCCAAATCGTTTTTGCACGTTCAATTGCACTTGCCATTTCATAAGCCTGAACCGCATATTTTTTGGAAGCAATTGCATCTTGACGAGCTTGATCTAAATAACCAATCGTTAAATTTTGTTCAGCTAAATCTAAGTTTTCCTCGGCTTTAGTTAAGCTAACGGGCGAATATTCATTCGCTTTTGCAATATAAGCTGCCTTTAGTGCTTGCCGAGCATCACTCATTTCTTGAATAGGGACTTTGGCACAATTACTTAATAGCAAGCAACTCAAAATTAATAAGTATAGGTAGTTCATTTGGCAACCTTTAATCATATTTGCAAATGCAAGTGACCATAAAAACAGTGAAATTCAATAATTGCATAAAGAGAATGTAGACTATTATATAAATTCTAATTTTAAATCAGTCGCTCTCAGTTTAAAACCATAATCTACTAGTGTTTTTACCTAATCAATATGCATTAAGTTAATTAATGGTAGTGTCCCTAAAGTGATGCTATAGATTTTACAAATAAAAATATTCAATATATTAATTAATAAATATCCATATAGTCCTGGTATAATTTACAATTTTTTTGGAGAAGGAAAGGTTTTTTCTGATTAGGCGAAAGAAACGCTGTTGAGTCTTTCAATATGAGCAGTCATTCGGGATTTTTTGCCCGAAGCCTGTTGTCTTTTGGAAGGATAGGCAGTTTGGTAGGCCTCTCAAAAGCCAGTGAAAGCAACACTTTTTAGTATATTGCCTAAAAACGTTTTGCTCGTTTTTCTATAAAGTTACGCTAACACCTGCTGTTGTCGATTTAGCAAAGCTAAAAATCATTTGATTAACTGCGCATTGAGGTCATTGAGGGACCTGTAAATCGAACAGGAGCAACAAGGCTAATAATGTCACTTTATTTCAGAGACCCTGATCAAATATTTTGAGCGCCTCCTGATTTTCTCGCACCAGCTGTTGATACATGAGCTTTAACGCTTGTACTTTCTAAAAAAATAATCCTACTCTCTGCTATAGGTTTTTGCTGTCAATACGTTAGTACCTTAATGCCATATTCCACTTTTTCCCCAACGTTTAAAGTTCATGTAAATCGTATTCCAATCAGATTCGTGATTACAATATTCTAATGCGAGTTTCTTCCATCTACACCCTTCACTTAAAATATATAAAACTGCTTCAAAGCATCGGCTTAATCCTATCTTACTTACCAGGCTTTCGAAGTTTTGGAAAAAACTTCAAAATCTCCGCAAACTCTCCATCTGTCAAAAATCTTTGAGTTGTATTGTTCATACCAGCAAATCTATCTTTTCTCATCTTTTATGTTAACAATAACTGGTTAAATTCAACGTTCAAATTATAGCTTCAAAATTAAGATGTTCTCTTGATCATTTGAATACGATCACCTATGCTACTCGCTACTATTTACTCAGAGCCATATTCATTTAGCGTTAATACAATTTGACACAATAACTTAACAATGGTTAAAAATACGTTTTTCATCGCTAAATTATTGATTTTTTGTATAGCTTCCAAATGAAGTGATTCTGACGATTTGCACTAGCGGTTGTTTAACTAATTGTAAGGAGATATTTTAATGAGATTACCCAATTTCTCAGTAAAAGTGGCCAGCGTGTTGCTTTTGAGTTTACCACTTTTTGTCTATGCTGAAGTAAAAAGTATGGCCACGGGTGATTTTCAAGATGTAATTGGCACTAACTGGATTTTTTTCTTGGAAACACCCGATAACCCAAGAACTGTGCATCCTAATGAGAGACAATCAGTTTTAGTTTCAATTGGGACTAACTATAACTCAGATAGTCACAGTTTACCTGTTGGGGATGATGTTGGACGTTCTGGCAATATTTTTGCGTTTGTTGACGATTACCAATACAGTATTGAACTTAATGATGTACGTTACATGTTTAACACAGAAAGTAGTGGACGTAAAGTGACTGGTCAATATTGGAATGGCAGCACCTGGCGCCCTTTTTTCGGCGAACTCAGTTCTTCTTGGCGACTAGATCCCATTACCAGTCAAGGTTGGGCTGTTGTCGTCGATGATGATAGTTTAGGAGGTAGATTGGAACTCTTGGGTGAGATTTTGAATACCTCCGATGAAGGCAGAAACTCCGGTACTTTCTACTTAGAATGGCGAGAAGTTCAACGGTTTACTGATCGTAATAGTAATACGGTAGTTGCAGGTTACTTGTATGCTAGTCATAATGCGGTCGGTTGGGGTAGCCCTGCGAATCCAGAAGTATATGTGAAGGTTTGGTTTGACCGCAGTGGCGCTTTAGCCATTAATTTTTTCCATGTCGGCTATTTTGATATTAAAGTGTTTAGCATGTTAAATGGCCAATCTCCACAAGGTATAGATGGAGGCCAAAGTGCAAATGTGATTTCTATTGGTGCTAATGATTGGCGTTATCAAAGACATGATTATCGTTGGAAGTAATTTTTAGTCTGTTTAATTGTAAAAGTTTGTATTCTCTATCTGGACGGGGTTTATAACCCCGTTTGTAACGTTTAGCAATAGGTTATAAGCTTGTTACAACTTAGCTTTAATTGAGCTTAACTAATATTTCTACCTTACATTGAATCTATGGCCTACTATATTATCAAACGCTTACTGTTAATGATTCCTACGCTGTTTGGAGTTATGCTAGTGACTTTTACTGTCACTCAGTTCGTACCAGGCGGGCCAGTCGAACAACTCCTTCATGAATTAAAAAATCAAAATAGAACAGGTGAAGCAAGTGCAGGAGGAACAAATGGTTTATATCGCGGTGCACATGGGCTTGACGAAGAAAAATTGCAAGAAATCAAGGTACTATATGGGTTTGACAAACCTGCTTATGAACGATTTTGGATGATGATGAAACAGTATCTGACTTTTGATTTTGGAGAAAGTTATTATCATCATAAGTCAGTAATTGAACTCATTATTTCCAAACTACCCGTCTCTGTTAGCCTGGGTTTATGGACATTTTTCCTCACGTATTTAACCTGCATTCCACTGGGTATTGCAAAAGCGGTACGAGATGGTTCCAGCTTTGATGTCATTACCAGCACTCTAATTTTAGTGGGCTATGCAATTCCAGGATTTGTCCTGGGTATTTTACTGTTGGTTTTATTTGGTGGAGGAAGTTTCTTCGATGTTTTCCCGCTACGTAGTTTATTTTCAGATAATTGGGACACCTTGAATTGGTATGAAAAAATACTAGATTATTTCTGGCATTTAACGTTACCACTGATTTCTTTAATGGTAAATAGCTTTGCTGTGCTCACTATGTTAACCAAAAACAGTTTTCTTGAAGAAATTCGTAAACAATATGTACTGACAGCTCGTGCTAAAGGTTTGTCAAACAATAGGGTCTTATACAAGCACATTTTTCGTAATGCTATTATTCCCCTGATTACTGGTTTTCCTGCTGCTTTTATCATGGCTTTTTTTGCAGGCAGCATTTTAATAGAAACGATTTTTTCTCTAGACGGATTAGGTTTACTGTCTTTCGATTCCATTATTCGCCGAGACTATCCGGTGGTACTCGCCACACTATATATCTTTACCTTACTTGGTTTATTTGCTAAGTTACTTACAGATATTAGTTATGTATTGATTGACCCACGCATTCAATTTGAATCTATCGACCGATGACTCCAGCAAAACGCCGTTGGCAACGTTTTAAATATAATAAACGCGGCTATTATAGCCTATGGATATTCAGCATTTTATTTGGTTTAAGTTTATGTGCTGAATTGTTGAGTAATGACAAACCTTTACTTATTTTCTATGAGGACGCTTATTATGTGCCCTTATTGGAAAGTTACCCTGAAACCACATTTGGTGGTGACTTTGAGACAGAAACTGATTATAAAGATACTTATATTTTAGAAATATTAACTTCTGAAGAAAACTGGGTTTTATTTCCATTAAATCCTTATAGTTATAACACGATTAATTACGAAAGTTCAGCACCTAATCCTGCTGCGCCTTCCAGCAATAATTTTTTAGGCACTGATGATCATGGACGAGATGTATTAGCGCGGTTAATTTATGGTTTTCGACTTTCAGTTTTATTTGGCTTGATTTTAACTACGATTGGTATTGTCATTGGCATTATTTCAGGCGCATTACAAGGCTACTTAGGTGGTCGGTTTGATCTGTTTTTTCAACGTTTCATCGAAATTTGGGGCAGTATGCCCGAACTGTATCTATTGATTATTTTTGCTTCTATTTTTAAACCCAGCGTATTACTTTTGTTAATTTTGCTTTCAATGTTTGGTTGGATGGGACTATCTGATTACGTACGGGCAGAGTTTTTACGGGGCAGAAACATGGATTACGTCAGATCAGCGCATGCTTTAGGTGTTTCCAGCTTAAAAATTATGTGGCGACACTTGTTGCCCAATGCCATGACACCTGTTATTACATTTTTACCTTTTAGGGTGAGTGGCGCCATTTTAGCGTTAACCAGTTTAGATTTTTTGGGCTTAGGTTTGCCCCCCACAGAACCTAGCTTGGGTGAATTACTTGCTCAAGGTAAAACAAATATCAGTGCTTGGTGGTTATCTTTATCCACCTTTACTGTATTGGTAAGTACATTAGCTTCATTGATTTTTATTGGCGAAGGATTGAGAGAAGCACTAGATACTCGAAAGAGTTAGTCTATAACTTTGTAGCTAAAACTTAGCTTTTTCTAGTCAAAGTTGCTCATTATGTTAGCACCCTAAATGTTACTCTTCGGTATCTACCAGAATTAATAAATGATCTATATTGCGATTAATTAGGGTAATATCTTCACCTTATTTTGTGAAGATATTACCAAGTTAAACTACTTTTCAACTAACGGAATTAAAGTTGTATTTACTGTGCTAGGTAAACGCGGCATGGTTTGTTCTGGAAAATCCCCTGTCAATGCATTTAAGAAAGCAACGATGTCAGAAATTTGATTATCCGTTAAATTTTTACCCAATTGAGTTTTGCCCATAATTTTTACAGCTTCATTCAAGGTTGCGACTTGACCATTATGAAAATAAGGTGCAGTTAATGCCACGTTACGCAAAGTCGGTACTCGCCATACATTTTTATCTGCTTCTTTCTTGGTGACAGTATAACGGCCTGTATCTTCTAAAAGCTTATACTTGGCATCATAATCACTACCTGGCATGAGTGGAAATTTCATAAAAAATCCTGTGCCCATGGCCTGCATTGGACCACTGAAATTTGGACCACTATGACATGCTGTACAGCCAACTTCAGCAAATGTATTTAATCCTTTGGTCTGTTGCTCAGTAAGTGCTTTTTCATCCCCTTTCGCATAACGATCATAAGCGGAATTTGGAGTAATTAAGGTTCTTTCATAAGCTGCAATTGCTTTAGCCGCATTATCAGCCGTCATAGCGTTTTTGCCAAAAGCTGATTCAAACAAAGGCTTGTAGCCTGCAATTTGAGAAAGACGTTGCATGGTGGCCTCCCAATCTGGCATACCCATTTCAATGGGATTAGTCACTGGCCCTTTGGCTTGAGCTTCAAGCGTAGGCTCACGTCCATCCCAAAATTGGACAGATAGAAATGCTGCATTCCAAACCGTTGGTGCACCTCTTCCTCCGCGTTGATCATTTACGCCAACGGAATTAGGACGATTATCATCACCACCTGCCATCACGTTATGGCAAGAATTACAGGAAATTGTTCCATTTTTAGAAAGACGAGGATCAAAAAATAAAGCTTTTCCTAAAGTTACTTTTGCTTCAGTTTGCGGGTTATCCGCAGGAATTGGAGGTTCAGTAGGTAACGCTTCCCACTGAGTCATTGCTTGAACAGAAAGCGTTGCTGTCACGAGCATACTAGCAATTAAAGATTTTTGAAACATTTGCATAATAATAATTCCTACGATTTAGAAACAATACCTATCATTATATTACCAACTTACCACAGGTAAAATGAATTCTTTTTATTGCATTGGAACCCTACTTAAGAACTATAAACAACCAAGCTTCTCATTGCACCTAAATAAAATTTGGGAAGGATAAGAAATAGAATGCTGACAGCATTTGGATATAACTAGACTCACCAGCTCAGTTTCGCAAAACAAATTTTACACGCCTTGCAACTGTGATTTGTCGAAAGTATATCTAATGTGGGTATACTAGCTATATTCAAAAGGTTTTCTAACCTTTTCACAAAACTAACTATAAAGCTTCATTTTATGAATTATCAAGTCTTTAGCATATAATATTGCGTTGGAGGAATTTATCCCTATAACTATATCTAAGTGAATTAGACTTGACAAATATGCACCTACACTTTTTGTCAATATTACAAAAAGAAGGAGAAACAAGTGGGCCATTCAACCAGAGATACGCTCTTAATTGTGGACGATATTCCCGAAAATGTGAAAGTTTTACTTAATTTTTTAACAAATTCGGGTTTTAAAGTCCTTATTGCTCAAGATGGTGAAAGAGCGATTAAAAAGGTTGAATATGCCAAACCTGATTTGATTCTTCTGGATGTGATGATGCCGGGTATTGACGGTTTTGAAGTATGTCGGCGTCTAAAAAGTAATGAAAAAACTAAAAATATTCCTATTATTTTTATGACAGCACTTTCTGATACCGTTGATAAAGTCAAAGGGTTTGAATTAGGCGCAGCAGATTATATTACTAAACCAATTCAATACGAAGAAGTGTTAGCACGTGTTACCGCACATTTGAATGTTCATAAATTGCAAAGACAATTGCAAACCCGCAACATGGAGTTAGACGCTTTTGCCCGCACAGTTGCCCACGATTTGAAAAATCCTCTGAATGTGGTACTAGGTTATACCAACATGTTGTTGGAAGATTGTCAACCAGAGATACCTCCCACCGCTGAGGATATAAGTACTTTGCAACAAATTGAAACTATGGGTAAAAAGATGGTGAATATTATCCAAGCACTGTTACTATTAGCGGGGGTATCTAAAAATGAATCAGTGGAAACTCACTCCTTAGATATGTTCCATATTATTAAGCAAGTAGAACAACGGCTAGCTCCCATGCTAAAAAATTGCCGAGGTGAAATTGTTTATAGCACACAAGAATGGCCACAAGCTGAAGGTTATGCGCCATGGATTGAAGAGGTTTGGGCAAATTATTTGAGTAATGGCTTGAAATATGGTGGTCATCCACCTCAGTTGGAAATTGGTGCAGATGTTCAGTTAGATAGAAGCATTCGTTTTTGGGTACGAGATAATGGCCCCGGCTTATCTGCAGAACAACAAACCCAACTATTTACTCCCTTTACCCGTTTACATACTGATCGCGCTGAAGGGCATGGACTTGGTTTATCTATTGTGCAGCAAGTCATTGAAAAACTAGGAGGAAAAACAGGCGTTGAAAGTAAAGAACAGGAAGGCAGTTTATTTTTCTTTACTTTGCCTCCTTGTCGTAAAGGTGCATAACGTACTTACCACTTTCAGTTTAATCATTTTTACTGCCGACTATCTATATGAACACAAAACCTTATACCAACCTACCTATCGTCGAATGTGGAGAAAAATTAGTCTCTATTCCAATCAACAAATTTTCCATAACTTCACCACATATTTATCAACAAGCAGGCGCACCTTATCAGCACTATCATTTCAGTTCACCTTATTTTCTGCGACAAACTGTTTTGGAAAAATTACTTGTAGCCCAAGAAAATTTACAGAAAGTGCACCCTACTTGGAAAATCCAAATTTTTGATGCTTATCGTCCAATTGGCGTTCAACAGTACATGGTTGACTACGTTTTCCAACAAGAATTAAAGAAAGCTCAACAGATTATAGCAACAAAATTAGAAAGTTCAGAAATAAAAGCCATTTGGCAAAAAATTTATCAATTTTGGTCACCACCTAATTCTGATCCTCAAAACCCACCACCTCATAGCACTGGTGCAGCATTGGATGTTACATTGGCTGACGAAATGGGGAAAGAAATGAATATGGGTTCACCTATCGACGAACTTTCTGAACGTTCTTATCCTCATCACTTTGCACACAGTCCACGGGAAAATGAGCAAAATTTTCACCAATTACGCAAGTTGTTAGCCGAAATAATGCAGGCAGCATATTTTCAACAACATCCTAATGAATGGTGGCATTTCTCTTGGGGCGATCAAATGTGGGCAGTGTATCAACCAGAGAAAACCGTGGCATGTTATGGTAGAGTAGAGTAAATTTAAGTCGTTCCACAAACTATTCCAAAAATTATGTGGTAAAACGGCTTGATAAAGAGTGTGCTACAATTTCTATTGGCCACCCTAATTTTTGTACTGTTAAGCACATCCATGAACCGTTTATTCTTATCAAGTTTTACCCTCATCGCTTGGTTAATTTTATCCCCTTCTGCTTGGCAAAGACGTATTCACGGTCTTGGAGAAAATATTTCCACAGATTTTGCGCTCGTTGATCTAAAACCTTTCCATTGGAAGCAAAAAATATTATGGCGTTTGTTGTTCATTGGACATGTTATTTGGGCGTTATGGGCAACATTAATTGTTTGCAGCTTATTATGGTTTTGGCAAGCACCGTTTAATACATTGATACTGACGGGTAGTTATGCATTTTTTCTTTGCTTAGCTGGTGGTCTTTTAGGTAGCTTAACGATTTCAGTGCCTTTTGGCATTATTGCAGGTTGTTTAGGTGGGATTTTACTCAGTTTACCGGTTGGTTTTGCAGACAATATTGTGTTTACAATGGCACAAAATATTGCCATTGTGGCGGTACTTAGCTTTCCTGAAACCACTTTCCAAGCACAAAATGTTTCTCTACTATCATTAAATACAGCCCTGTTAGGTGTTTTAGTCGCAAGTATTGCGGGCAACGTCACGCATAATGCTAAACTCAATGATTATAATCATCCTCAGTACCGCCAATTGGGGAGTATTGTTATTGGGGTGTTAGTCAGTGGCGTTGTAGTCTTTTTTCTGACTACCACCGTCAGCTATCTTACCAGTGGTGCAGGGGGTATATTACAAAGTGGATTGCTATTTAGTTTAGTGTTTGATGGTTCTATCGGCGTAATATTTGGTGCATCTATTGCCTTCATTTGGATTTGGCAAACGAAACGTTGGTTATCTGGTTTACTTTTGGGTATTAGCATTGCGTTATTAATGGTTGGCATTACTTTATTGAAACAAAAGACCAGCTTTTCAGTGCCAATGAACAACTTGTTAACAGGTATGCATGGTGGGATAGAAAATGCGTTTTTATACATTTTACTCTTTGCTTTTCCCTACCGATTGGCCAAATATATTGCAAATTCTTGGGCAGGCATTATTGCTGGCATTTTTGGAAGTGCGGGAACTTATATCACTTTCATGATCATGATGCAATATTATACCTTGGATTTTCTACTACCTATTTTTTTATTGGTGTTTATAATTGGTACAAGCATTACCTGGTGGCGTCCCTTATTATTCTACCCCCTTGTTTCAGCTTGGAATTTACTTTTGTACCAAACTGATGAAAAACGCACAGGTGCTAGTAAAAGCTTAATTCGTTGGCATTCGGCTTTTTGGGATCAACATCAGCAAATCCCTTTATATGGTTTAGAAGATTACCTAGTCATGGTGGTAGAACGTTATCCTAAAGAAGGCAAGGTTGCACTTGCACATATTAGTAGTAGCCACCAAAGTTGGGCTGCCCAAGAAGCACAAATTGAATTAGATGCAAGACGATTACAAGCCTGTGATACGATTAAAATGGTGCGTAAAGCATTTCACAAACTAGCGGCAGGAGAATTGCGCGGACCTACCAGTTCTCTGTTACGCAGTTTTAGTCGCATCAGTCGGGATGTTGAAGCCGCCCTTTCTCAAGAAAGTACTTATAATCAAAGACTTGCATTGGATGCAGTAGAAGAGCGACTCAATGGACTATTGCGAGAATTAACCCGTTCCTCAGAAAGATATGCCATTCGTTTTCGGCCCATTGCCGAGGCTTGGCGTAAGATTTTAGCAAATTATGTAAAAACACTTACAGAAGCAGTAGAAAGTCGACAAGAAATTAGTAACCCTTACATTATTGGCATTCCATTAACTGAACACCAAGAAATTTTTGTTGGCCGGGGTGATGTCAGTGAATTGATTGAAAAGTTATTACTTGATTTACGGTGTCCACCATTATTACTCTACGGGCAACGACGTACTGGCAAAACCTCTTTATTAAATAATCTAGGTAAATTATTACCGACCACAATTGTACCCTTGTTCGTAGATTTACAAGGTCCAGCATCTCTTGCCAAAGATTACCAAGGTTTTTTATACAATATTTCCAGAGCTATGCAAACCTCAGCCAAGCGACATCGTGAAATTACCTTACCACCCTTGTCTAAAGAAAAATTGCAAGAAGACCCTTTTACCTATTTTGACGAATGGTTAGATGAAATAGAAAGTACACTGGCAGAAGACCAAACGGTTTTACTGACTTTAGACGAATTCAGCGCCCTAGAAACGACTTTAAGTAAGGGCCGATTGGATGAAGACATGGTATTAGGCATGTTTCGGCACATTATTCAACATCGTCCCCGTTTTAAACTTTTATTATCAGGTTCACACACTTTAGATGAATTTGAACGGTGGGCCAGCTATTTAATTAACGTACAAATTGTACATTTAAGTTATTTACAAGCCAATGAAGCTTTACAATTGGTGGAACAACCTGTCAAAGATTTTCCCTTGCATTATGAATATGCAGCCAGTCAACGAGTTATGGAAATTACTCGCTGCCATCCCGCTTTAATCCAACTTATCTGTGCGGAAATTGTCAGTATTAAAAACAAACAAAATATTGTTGAGCGACGTTTTGCTAATTTAAGTGATGTGGAAGCGGCAGTGCCAGGCGCATTACAACATGGGCGTTTCTTTTTTGCTGACATTGCCAACAATCAAGTAAATAGCAAAGGCGCACACCTGTTGAAATACATTGCAGCTAAGGGAGAATTTGTGGTTGTATCAAAAGAAGAATTACTAGCTCAGTGTACCAACTCTGAAGAATTTGAAGAGATTATGCTAAAGTTGGCACAAAGAGAATTATTAGAACCACTAGGCGACGGTTACCGCTTCCAAGTTGAAATCATTCGACGGTGGTTTACAATGATATAAGCAAATAGACCACTTTCGAAATAAGAGATGGAAAAAAGGAAAAGAGAGTTAAACGAAGGCTCAAAGAAGCAAAATGAGGGTAAAGGTAAAAGAAATGGATGATGAAAAACTAAAAAAGTTATTAACTGAAGGATGTAAACGTTACTAAGGATGAGTAAGGATTAGTTTGAAGAGAGGGTAAAGATAATCAAACCAAAGACCAAGTTCAGAAGAAATAGTAAAGACTGGTAGTACTACTCATAACAAAAAACAAAAATATGGCTGTAGTTGTGGCAGACAGTTCGTGGAATATCCCCAAAATAAAAACAGAGAGATTCCAAAAGAAATGATTACCTTGCTTGATAAATTATGATTAGAACATTTGTCTTGAGCAGCAATAGGTCGAGTGACAGGGGTGTAATGGTTCAAAACTATGCCAATAACAAATATGAACGCATTGAGCGCGAGGTGAAAGTGATAAAAAATGCCCAGCAAGCTGACAATGTGATGAGGTTTTGTCATTCATCCAAAACAAGAAAAACAAACAATATTTATGGTTTGCCTTAGATATCAAAGCTAGAGAAATTTAGGTGCTTAGGTTGGTGAGAAAGCGTTCAGGTTTTTGCTGGATTATTACCTTCAGGCACAACAACAATTGCATCAATTCCAACCCAAGATGCAGTCGTTGCAACTCAAATACCATGATTTCCTGTTGAAGATGCTATCACCCCTTTAAAATTTAGCCTAAATTCTACAATTTAAGGACAAGGAAAAATGTATTGGGTGTGAATAGCTTCAAGTTCCGCTAAAATCTCATCACTGAGTACCGTGTGAAGGCTATCAATATTAGATTTTAACTGTGCCATCGTTGTTGCCCCAATAATATTACTGGTCATAAAGGGACGCGTATTAACATAGGCTAACGCCATTTGAGCTGGTGCCAAACCATATTTTTGAGCTAAGTTGACATAAGCTTCAATAGCCTTAGTGCCTTGTTCTGATTTAGCATAGCGTTCAAACTGAGGAAATAAGGTTAGTCTTGCACCAGAAGGTTGTTGTCCATTCAAATACTTTCCTGTTAATACGCCAAAAGCTAAGGGCGAATAAGCCAATAGGCTTATGCGTTCCCGATGAGATATTTCAGCTAAATTTAGTTCATAACTTCGATTTAATAAGTTGTAGGGATTTTGAATACTGACAATGCGCGGTAAATTGTGCTGTTCTGCCAATTTTAAGAGTGTCATGACTCCCCACGGTGTTTCATTGGAAACACCAATATAACGTACTTTCCCTGCTTGGACTAATTCTGCTAATGCAGATAATGTTTCAAGTAACGGCGTGGCTTTTTCATTCTCATCGTGTTGATAATTGAGCTTGCCAAAAATATTTACATTTCTGTCAGGCCAATGTAATTGATAAAGATCAATATAATCTGTTTGTAAGCGTTTTAAGCTTCCTTCAATCGCAAATTGAATATTTTTGCGATCAAAACGTGATCCACCACGAATATGTGCGCCATTTAATCCTGGTCCAACCACTTTAGTAGCAATAATTACTTTATCTCGACATTGCCGTTTATGTAACCAAGAACCTAAGCACTTTTCTGTTAAGCCATAAGTCTCTGATTTGGGGAATACAGGATACATTTCTGCCGTATCAATAAAGTTAATGCCTTGGGCCACAGCATAATCTAGTTGTTCATGACCTTCTGCTTCGGTATTTTGCTCGCCCCAAGTCATTGAACCTAAACAAATTGAACTTATTTTTAGATCGCTATTACCTAATGTTTTGTATATCAAGTTAATTTCCTTAATTTAATTACTTTATTTTTACAAAAGAATGTGTTTTTCTGTATAAAATCTTTGCAAGATGCTGAAAGGCGGGCTTTATTTATTTTATCCTCTTTCTACTGAATGTCAGAACCTAAAAATAGCCTTCTCCGTTATGCAATAATCCATTTTAACATCAAATTCATGAATACCTTCAATTTGAGTCACTGGTGGGAATAAAGACAAGCCGACTTTAATTACATCTTGTCTGCACTGGGCTAAAAATCTATCGTAAAATCCTTTACCATATCCTACACGAAAGCCACATTCATCAAAACAAATTAGCGGTAATAAAGTCATATTAATACTGCACGCATCAATTGGTTGCGCATTTTCAGGTTCAGGAATATGCCAACGATTTTCACAAATTTGAGTTTCCTTTTGCAAAATATAACTTTGCATCGTGTAATTAATAAAGTTACTTTTGGGGACAGTCACAGTCATTTGTGGAAACTTATCCCAAATTTTTTTTATGATTAACCAAGTATTGATTTCATGATTATTGATAATAGGTAAAAATGTGTGCAAGACATTGATTGAATTAAAATCAAAAGCATTCAATAATTGTTCAGAAATTTGTTGGCTTTTAGTTTGAATAAATTCTAATGATAGTTGTTGTCTTTGATGTAAAAATTGCTGTCTGAGTATTTTTTTTGTCATTTTTGATACGAGTTCATTAGCTTCTACGCTGAATTATATTGTACATTTAATAAGAATGCATTTTTTCACACCAACGTGTTTTGTTTCACAAGCTGAATGTATTGTAAAATAGCGACCAATAGAGCAAGTTATCATAAACCTAAACAAATAAGTCACGTGGCAAAAATTCCTCATATCTCAAACAATATTTTTCTTGTCGGCCCAATGGGTGTCGGCAAAACAACCATTGGCAAGCAACTCTCATCAATACTCAATCTAACTTTTAAAGATAGTGATCTTGAAATTGAAGAAAAAACAGGTGCTTCCATTCCCTTAATTTTTGAAATTGAGGGAGAAGCTGGCTTTAGAAAGCGCGAGCGAGAAGCTATTTCTGAACTAGTGACTGAAAAAGAAATTATTTTATCAACGGGCGGTGGGGTAGTGCTTGATTCAGATAATCGAAGTGATTTAAAAAAACATGGCATTGTTATTTATTTACATGCGTCAGTGGAAGACCTGATGGAACGCACCGCACATAGTCATAACCGCCCCTTGTTAAAGGTAGGTAATATTACCCAACGTCGTATACGCGTTGAAACAATTTATCTTGAAAGACATGATTTATACAAAGATGTAGCGGATGTAATGATAGAAACTGGTCGTAAAACAATTCGTCAAGTCGTACGACTGGCATTAAAGTCCCTGGAGAAATTTGAAAATACTTGATAACCTATGCATTATTTTACTGGAGGTGCACAATGTTAAAAAAAATATTATTTTATATCCATTTAGGTAGTTTACTCAATTTTTTTGGATTACCGGCTGAAGCTGCACCAAGATTGACGGTTTCAGAATGTGCTTGGGCTAATGCAATTCAGTATCATGAACCCGTTTCACCTTATACTGCAGCAGCTCCTTTGTATTTTTGGACTAAAATCCAGGGAAATGCAGAAGCATTGGAAGTATTAAAACGTAAACGTGTATTATTGGTTGAACATATTTGGCAACGCTTAAGTGGTACTCGTTTTAGAGTCGTTGATCAAATTCGTTTACCCATTCGTGCAAATGAGGAGTTAATTAATGGGTTTGAATGGGAAGTTAAAGAAAGAGGTTTTTTTGATTGGCGAACCTTTAGCGTCAAACAAAATTTGCCTTCAGATTATTGGAAAGTAAGAGTATATTATAATCGTCGCCCAATTCGTTTTGAAGCCTATTGTGAAAGTGAAATTTGGACTGAATAAATAACAGGAGTCCTGCATGACAACCGAAGCGACTGACTATCAAGAAAATTCACAACCAATATTATCTGTCTCAGAATTATCACCGAAAAAATATATTCAAGAAGCCCAACTCCTATTAGCGTTTGCCGCTCAAAGAGGCTTAATGGTTGAAGAATCAATTGTTTCAGTGATTGTTAGAGCAAAACATATGTTTGACGAAAAACAATGGACAGTGGAAATGGAAACTGAGTTTTGGATGGCATTTAATGCATTGGCAAAACTCGTCTCTCCTGTTTCTGTTGAAAGCTTGAGGGCAACACGCTCCATTGAGTGGAGTATGGAAAAAAGTGCGCAACAAAATGTGTTCACTGATTTGTTACGTTATATTTTTGGCCAACGTGGTTATTCAGTTGCTGAGAGAACAGTTAATGGCTACCAAAGGGCTAGTTTGCTGGGGCTAATTTTCCTACTTGTTTGCCAAATTTATTGGGTTATAGGTTCAGCCATTATCAATGATATTGAAAAAATACCCCAGGCAATTGATGTTTTGGAACAGGAAATTGATTCATTTGAAAAGCAGTCTCAAATAGACTCATTGCAAAGCCGTAGCTTTCAACAAAAAGAAAATAAGATTCAAGAGTATGAGAGTCGCATTGATGCCAGTTACGATACTTTAAATTCATGGAATAGTGTATGGCAACTCAGCTTTTTCAGTGGCACACCTGAAACAACAAAGAAAAGTGCCAGTGAAATGATAAAGGCACGTTTTACGCTACAGCAAAACGCAAAATTTGTGCTTCAAGTACTTCAACTTTATCTTTTACCGTTACTATATGGTTTATTAGGTGCTTGCGTTTATGTATTACGCATGTTAACCACAGAAATGCGCAATTTGACTTATGAATTAGAATCTAATATTCGTTACCATATGCGGGTACAGTTAGGCGCATTGTCAGGATTAGCCATTGGTTGGTTTGCCTCAAGTCCTGGTATTGGTTTATCACTCAATGCGGTTTCACCTTTTGCCCTAGCATTTTTGGCGGGATATAGCGTTGAAGTCTTATTTTCAATTATGGATGGTTTAATTGCAAGTTTTTCAAATCATTCCAAACATGGTAATGATCAATCACGTTCAGGTAATGATTTATATTAATACACTCAACTCTAAAACTGGTTAAGTCTTTGAGGCTTGCTTAGTTTTAAAGTATGACATACTTAGGCACTCCACCAAGATGCGGACTTGGAACAACAATAATAGAAAGTAAATATTATGGATTATTTTGAATACCACAATGGCATTCTTCATGGAGAAGGTGTTGATTTACGCACTGTTGCAAAAAATTTTGGTACCCCTTGTTATGTTTACTCACGCGCAACAATTGAGCGTCATTGGCATGCTTTTAATGATACCTTTCTCAATAAGCCACATTTAGTTTGCTACGCGGTTAAAGCTAGTTCTAACTTAAGCATCCTGCGTTTACTAGCCCAACAGGGTTCAGGGTTTGATATCGTTTCCATTGGGGAATTGGAACGCGTGTTAAAAGCAGGTGGACAGACTGATAAAGTTGTTTTTTCAGGGGTAGGCAAAACAGTCGCTGAAATTCAACGTGCACTAGAAATCGGTATCTTATGCTTTAACGTCGAATCTGAACCTGAATTACTGCGCATTAATCAAATTGCGGGTGAAATGGGGAAGATTGCACCTATTACTTTGCGTGTTAATCCTGATGTCGATGCTAAAACCCATCCTTATATTTCCACTGGCCTCAAAGAAAATAAGTTTGGAATTGATATTGATGTTGCTTTTGAAGCTTATAAAACAGCCGCCCAACTACCTCATGTGAAAATAATAGGCATTGGTTTTCACATTGGTTCTCAGTTAATAGAAATCAAACCTTTTACTGATGCATTAAAACGAATCATGGTTTTAATTGAACATCTTAAACGTATTGATATTTCACTGGACTATATTGATATTGGGGGTGGATTGGGAGTCTGTTACCAAGATGAAAATCCAGCTGAACCAGAAGCTTATGTTAAAGCTTTAAGCGAAGTATTGGGAGATGCGCCTTACAACATTATCTTAGAACCAGGTCGCGCCATTGTTGCTAATGCTGGAGTGTTAATTACCAAAGTAGAATACTTAAAACACACACTGCACAAACATTTTGCCATTGTAGATACAGGTATGCATGATTTGATTCGTCCTGCATTATATGAAGCCTGGCAAAGAATTTTACCCATTGAACAACAAGAAAAAGGTGAAAAACTGACTTATGATGTGGTTGGCCCAATTTGTGAGACCGCTGACTTTCTTGGCAAAGATCGACAGCTTGCCATAAAAGAAGGAGATTTATTGGCTATACGTTCAAGCGGTGCTTATGGTGCGGTAATGGGTTCTAACTACAATACGCGCTTTCGAGCCCCTGAAGTATTAGTTGATGGCAAAGAAACAAAACTCATTCGCCGTAGAGAAACGATTGAAGATTTATTTGCATTAGAAGAAATGTAATATGGAGCGGGTGATGGGAATCGAACCCACGCTATCAGCTTGGGAAGCTAAAGTTCTACCATTAAACTACACCCGCTTTTAGTTCATAATAGTCAAATTTTAATCAACAGTCAAACCAAGGTCAGTATGGAAATTACCTTAAATGGCGAAATAAAACAAGTGCCTGAAAATTGCACCATTTCAACCTTATTAACTCAACTAGATTTGACAGCAAAACGCCTCGCAGTTGAAGTAAACTTAGACATTATACCGCGTAGCCAATTTGATAATCACGTTTTACAGACAGGTGACAAAGTCGAAGTTGTCCATGCCATTGGTGGCGGGTAGCTTATACATAAGCTACACCTGAATGCCTAGGCAAAATACACAGCTATTTTCATATCTTAATTCATGTTACGTAGGCTAACCAGAAATCAATAAGTTATGAAACAAAAAGGTTTTGTAATCTATTGATTTTACCTCACAGGTGCGTAACATCAGTTAGATAATTAATTGGACGGAATTTGTAATTCTGTCTTCAATATTTGGGAACAGCTTACAAACCAGCCCTTGCGTAAAAACTAACATGAAAATATATATTTTTCTAATTGCATTACTACTAACAAGTGCAGGGTATGATACTAGTAGTTCTGGGTTAAAATATCCTCTATCCAATGGAGTAGATGTATCCATAACACTAAGCCCAAATGCAACTTCCTATAACTTGAAGGATGTTTCCCGAGGACAGGTGAGCTTCTCCGCATCCATTAAGAACCAAGGCGACAATTCGATCATCATTGCTCACCCAGCCCTTTGCCTTCCTGCAAATTACCAAATGGGTGAAAGACTGCATTTCAAAGATCGGCATGGTCAATCTGAAATTCTCCTTACAATAATAACCCCCAATAACAAAACTGTAATCCTACGAGATGGACAGTATTTTTTTGATTTGGGCAATATTGATCATTTCAACATTGATCCAGCCGAATCAAAACAATTTTATGTGGGGTGGTTTTTTCTTAATGCCAGGGGACGATGGGAAAACGACAAGGAAGCTGCAACTGTATTTATGAATAAAGGACTGTATAGGGTGAAGCTACTCTATCGCAATTTCTTTCCAAAAGCGTATATATTTAATTCATCTACAGATAAGTGGAAAGTTGTAAATACTTGGGTGGGAGAAATGTGGTCCAATGAGGTGACAATAGAAATCAAATGACAGCTAAACTTGCGTCGCAGATAAACATTGCTCTAGCTGAATGAATTTGCTGTTCCACCTACAATACTTGGACATTCGGATATAAACCTGCGTCCACATAAACACTTCAAACAATTTTATGGTATAACGCTGTGACCAAACCATAAAAATGTTTTCCCACCTTATTTGACTAAAGAAGTACAATATTTACCTTGTAAAATTCATTAACCAATAAAAAATAAGGATATTGCAATGTCACGTTTTTGAAGCAGACTATTCATGATAGTCTCTTTTTTAATTTTTGACAGGATAATACTTTAGATAAATAAGACTTTAACACCATTTTTACAGTTCCTAAACTGTATTTGAAAAGACGCAACAAGTGAACCTTTTAGCTTTACATTCTCCAAGTACAATTGAAATCCATTGCATTCGTTAGTAAGATATATTAATTGTGACAGTTACTCAAACAGTCAAGCAATTCTATTTATTTCGAGAATCCTCATGCCTCAAGCGGTACTCAAAAGTGCAGAGTTATTAAATCAACTTAAAGAATTGACAATGATTCCTGAAGTTGATGAATTTACGTTGAAACGTTTAGCTAATGAAGCAGAAAAACTCATTGCAGTTGATCCTGTGAGTGCTTACCTTGCATTAGGAAGAGTTGCTGTTCTGCAATTGGATGTTGAAAAAGTGCATACTAACTTTAAGTATGTTGCACAAATTGCAGGACAAGATAAGCGAGTTTGGAGAGATTATTCAACATCTTTAAATATTCTTGGGTACGGTTTAGAAGCAGCTAACATAGTAAAAAACCAGTTAAAAAGAAGTATGATTACTTATGACTTGGATTATATTGATGTGGCAATTAGTATTTGTTCTTTTGCAGGGTTATTTTTTACAGCCCAATACTTTGTAGAAATATTTAACAAAAAGTCACAGGACTATATACACCCGCTTACTGATACTTTGGATAATACTGTCGCTTTTATGGAAAAGTTGCAAATTGAGGAAGAAATGCTTACCCCTCTCTTTAAGATTCACTTTGATATTCTAAGAAAACATGATGTTATACTGAGAAAAACTGTAACTTCTCCCCAAATGGTAAGTATAGAATGTGATAAAGCTTTACAAGAATTTCGCTATGAAGTTTATATCCCAAAATCTGTGGAGAAAGTGTGTGAAATGGCAGATGAATTAGCAGAAGCCGTTGCAGAAATTGATTTACCTGCAGATGTAGTTTATCACTTTTATCCTCTTTATCGAGTAAAAGAAAATTTTTCAATAGAAGTAACAGCTAGCTGAATCCCTCAAATGGAAGAATACTTAGAAAGTATAGAAGTATCACTAGAAAATTTCAGAAAATGTGGATGGCAAGCAGCTATACGCGAGGATTATTTTTCAATGGATTCAGCGTTATCGCAGCTAGCCAAAGAAGCGATTAAAGAAAAGCGTTTTCCCGAAGGAAAAGTGCTTAAATTATTGGCAAATGCATTTTCAATGGCCTTTGATTTAGAGAGCCATAACCGTCCTTTTGTTCCTTACATAGTGATTTTTAATGAAGGTCGTTCCACTGACTTAGGTGATTTCCAAAAAAAAGATATTGAGTTTTTTGCGGAAATTGTGGATGAAATTGACGATCCAAAGTTATGTTCCCGTATCGCTGATATAGTATGGCTCCTTCAAAAACCAAGAAATCCAGCTTTTGCTGTTATGGCTATTGATAACTATTGCAAAATTCCTTTAAAAAATATAGGTGACCACCAATTTTGGGAAAGAGCAATTCAGCTTTGTACAATGTTAAAAAAAGGGGCAGGTGAACGACTACTAAACATAGAAAAAGCACTTGTCAAAACCATAAAAAATGCCACTTCAAAAAATAGCATTTTGACGCATGATCTAAGCAATGTATTGCTAAATTATGGGTTAGGAAGAGATGATAACGCTGTTATATCTGAAAAATTGGAAAGTTTTGCTATCGAATTTGAGAAAACTGACGAATATTTAGGACGCTCCAGAGTCTTTTTTTCAGCCGCTCTTGACTATCACAATAAGTACAATAACCATCAAAAAGCAACAGAAATACTAATAAAAATGGCTGAAGGGTGGGTAAAAGAAGCTGTTGATGTACAAAGTACAGGTAAATTTGGTTGTAATACAATAGCTAAAGGGTGCTATGAAAATGCTATTCAAACATATAGAAAAATCCCAAATAAATTAAGAGGTAAATATGGCATTGACAAAAGGATTCATACACTTAGAACAGAACTAAACTTAGCAGGAGAAAAATCTCTGGATGAGAGAGTCAGTGTTCCTACCGAAGCAACTGACATTAGTGATCTTATTGAAATGGCCATCCATTCAGTCGAAAATTTGCCACTTCTTGATACCTTATTAGCTTTAACAAATATTCACCCTGGTGCAACATTTCAAAAAAATCGTAAGGCTGCAGAGAATATATTTCAAAAGTATCATTTACAATTTTTGTATCCTATGGCACATATTTCTAGAGAAGGTAAAGTTAGTGCTATTCGTCCTGGTACCTTGGGAAATGAAAGTAATGAAACTGTAAAAGAAACTATTATATGGGAGCAAACAATTCAAAGTTTTTCAATAGAAGTATCATTTATTGTTTATAGCCTCATTTTGCCAGCTCTCCAAATAATTAAGCAAGAACATCGTATTATACAAGCTGATTTTTCTGTTATTACACATCAATCGCCAATCATTCCTCAAGGAAGAGAAAAGTTATTTGCAAGAGGCCTGTATTTAGGTTATGACAATGACTTTGTAACTGCACTTCATGTGCTCATCCCTCAAATAGAACATTTAGTTAGAACTCATTTGAAAGAAGAAAATGTACAAACGACAACTTTGGATTCCAGAAGGATAGAAACTGAAAATGGATTAAGTACATTAATGGAACACCCTGAAGTTAATACTATTTTTGGAAAAGATTTAGCGTTTGAATTAAAAGCTCTATTTTGTGACGCTTCAGGCCCGAATTTACGTAACAAATTGGCACATGGGCTGTTGGATTATGATGAAAGCCAATCGACTTATTCCATCTATGCATGGTGGTTAACTTTACGTATTGTATTTAACTCAGTGTTTCGTCCAGCTAATTCTTGCTAAACTTCATACTAAACTCTTTTAAGGAATGAAATATGTTAACTTTGCCGATAAAATACATTTTAGATGAACATGGTCAAACACACAATGTTATTGTGACTATTTCACTGTGGGAAAAAATTAAACCTCTCGTTTTTGAAGAAATTTTAGCCCAGCCTACAGTGCAAAAAAATGACTCCATCTTTGGTTTGGGGGAAACACCTATTGATGATCCCCAAATAACAGATGCTTCTGTTAATCATGATAAATATTTAGCATAAAAAACTTCCATTCCAAAAACAAAATTCAATCATTCATATAAAACTAAGGATATTGCAATGCCACGTTTTTATAATTTCAGTGCAGGGCCAGCTACATTGCCTGAAGCTGTACTGCAACAAGCAAAAGAAGAACTCGTTGATTGGCAAGGTGCAGGTATGTCAATCATGGAAATGAGTCACCGCGGCAAAGAATTCATGTCTGTGGCTGAACAGGCAGAAAAAGATTTACGTGAATTGTTAAATATTCCGGATAACTACAAAGTGTTATTTTTACAAGGGGGTGCCAGCAGCCAATTTTCAATGGTGCCCATTAATTTGTTACGCGGTAAAACCAAAGCGGATTATTTCAACACCGGATTATGGTCAAAAAAAGCCATTGCTGAAGCTAAACGCTTTGGAGAAGTAAATTTAGTCACTGATTCTGAACCCAATAAATTCACAACTGTCGCAAATGAAAGTGAGTGGCAACTCAGCAGTGATGCGGCGTATGTACATTACACTCCCAATGAAACTATCAATGGATTGGAAATGCACACGTTGCCTAACGTCGGTGATGTTCCGTTAGTGGCAGATATGTCTTCTAACATTTTATCTCGGCCGATTGATGTGAGTAAATTTGGGTTGATTTACGCCGGTGCTCAAAAAAATATTGGCCCTGCGGGTTTAACGATTGTAATTGTGCGTGAAGATTTAATTGGTAATGCTTTGCCCAACATGCCCGTCATGGCGGATTATCAAACTCATGTCAAAGCCGATTCCATGTACAATACGCCCCCGACCTACGGCTGGTATCTGGCAGGCTTGGTATTTAAATGGTTAAAAGACCTGGGTGGTTTAAGCGCCATTGCAACAATCAATCAGCGCAAAGCTGAAAAATTATATGCAGCTATTGATGGTTCAAACTTTTACGCAAATCCAGTAGACCTACAATATCGTTCTTGGATGAATGTCCCCTTTACTTTGGCCAATGCGGACTTAGATAAAACGTTTGTTGCAGAAGCCAAAGAAGCAGGGTTAGTGACATTGGCAGGACATCGCTCTGTGGGTGGAATGCGAGCCAGTATTTATAATGCAATGCCAGAAGCAGGTATTGATGCACTTATTCAATTTATGCAAGATTTTGAACAACGGAAAGGCTAATAATGTATAAAATTCTTACTTTAAACAATATCTCCGTCGTTGGATTAGAAAAATTACCGCGTGAAACCTATGAAGTGGCTTCAGAAATTCAACATCCTGATGCCGTGCTGTTACGCTCTTATAATATGCATAATTGGGAAATTCCTGACACAGTGAAAGCGGTTGGTAGAGCGGGGGCAGGTACTAACAATATTCCCATTGCAGAAATGAGTAAACGTGGCATTCCTGTGTTCAATGCGCCAGGAGCCAATGCTAATGCAGTGAAAGAATTAGTGCTAGGCTGTATGTTGATTGCTTCTCGTAATATTTGCCAAGCTTGGGACTATGCCAGAAATTTGGAAGGTACGGATGAAGAAATTTCCAAAAAGGTAGAAGCGGGCAAAAAGCAATACGTGGGATTTGAATTACCCAACCGTACTTTAGGTGTCATAGGCTTAGGAGCTATTGGGGTACAAATTGCTAATTCCGCCAAAGCATTAGGGATGCGCGTTGTGGGATTTGACCCCCAAATTACCGTCAGCAGTGCTTGGCAACTGTCCGCAGATGTTGAAAAGATGAACAGCGTGGATGAATTATTGTCTCAAGCTGATTTTGTGACTATGCATGTACCTTTAATTGATGCAACGCGCAATTTAATTAACGCCGATCGCATCCAACGCATGAAAAAAGGTGTCACAATATTAAACTTTTCTCGTTCTGGCATTGTGGATATTGATGCGGTGTATGAAGCGTTGAATCAACAACAGATTCACTATTATATTTCTGATTTTCCTAATAATTTACTAAAAAATCATGAACGCGTTGTCACATTGCCACATTTGGGCGCATCCACCAAAGAAGCAGAAGATAACTGCGCCATCATGGTCGCAGAACAAGTCAGAGATTATTTGGAACATGGTATTATCCGTAACTCTGTGAATTTTCCCGAAATGGATATTCCACGTAATTCAGATTATCGTTTGTTGGTGGTGTCAGAAAATGTACCGCACATGATTCAACACATAGCAACCACTTTGTCTGATGCAGGCGTTAATATTGCTGATATGTTGAACCGCTCCAGCAAAGACATTGCTTGTAACTTAATTGATGTTGATAAACCTATTCCTCAAGATTTGATTGAAAAAATGAAATCGTTTGAAGGTATTTTAACGGTTAGAGTGTTGCAATAAGCTAACCTAAGTTAGCCAAAATTGCCCATCATGAGGTATGTCTGATGGGCAAGTATATTTTTTCTTTCGTCAGTCATTAACAATAATGGGACATTGACTTGTGTAAATACCTTTGCTTACAATCCTTGACTCGCAAGTTGTAGTTATGTGTTATCCACTTTTTCTGATTGGGCGATCAAACGTTGAACATCAGCGTTAAAAATCTCGTATAAAGGAGAATTATGGCGAACTTTCAGCACAGGCACGTGAGAACGCCCCTTGCTGTTTAACATCGGAGTCACCCAAATAGCCTGTTCGGTGGCAATGATTAAGTAATGTAATACGACGGAATGTAAACGAATATCTATCGTTGTGGGACTTTGAGAGAAAGATTTAGTCAGTAGGGCAATAATGCATTGTACCCGTTCTTCGACATTGGGCACTTCGGGATCACTATTTTTTAAATAGGTAATGCCCTGTCCATCATGTTTTGAAAGCAGTACAGTGGTTGATTTTTCTGTTTGACAGCGGGTTTCAAACAATTTGCTATATCTTGCGAAAAACGCTTCTGGGTAATGGGCAGCAATGATTAAATTTTCTGCTTTTGTCCAGTGTTCTAGGTCTTCCTCTTTGACATTCAAGGAATTATCGTCGCAGTCAACAATGCCTTTGTCATGAATATGGGTATTGCCTAGCACGGTGTTAGAAATTTCCCGAATCATTTCTTCACGCATTTGGTGGTCAAATAGCCACTGTAATATGCCCACCACTAAAATCAGCGCACCGACATTGGCGATGCTAGTGACTAAAAGTTCTTGTAGGCTCATGTCACGGTTTAAGTAAAACGCAGTAAAAATCAAGACGATGCCAACTGTTGCTAGCACTAACGATTTATATTTGACCAGTAATTTGAGTGTGTTCATGGGGCTGTTCCAAAGCAGTTAAAAAGTAGCGGTAAAATCCATCTTCTTGGTTTTGATACACCATGTCAATCATTTTGGTGACATTTTCTTGAGCTTGTTCAGGAGATTGATGTATTTTGTTGCGAATAGCCACTATTTGGTTGAGTTGTTTGGCGCGTTCTTTTTGAGTCTTTTTGTCAGGTTGGTAGTTGGGTAAAGTGTGTCGCAAGTAATTGGCATTTTGTTCGTCGGTGATGTTTCCATTGTCGTGAAACGTTTGGTTAAAAGCACCCACTAGATTACCTAGCGTTAATTTAGCTTTGGGGTGGTTGTCAAAAAAGCCTGCAATATAGTCTTCTTGATGACGATATTTAACAGGTGATTGGTTGTTTTGTATCTGCTGTTTAGCAGGTTGAAAAAGGTGTGTTTTTAAGGTGGTTTCTATAGCAGAACCTAAGTAAACACAAGCAGCTTTATAATAATTTGGAATTTGTAGTTGATATAAACTCAAACCACTTTTAAGTGATTGTTGTTCATCAGGCGTTAATTTTTCCCATAAATCAGATAATGTCTGTTTAAGTTGTTGTTCTGCTTCTTGTAATTCTGTTTCAGGCACTTTGGGTAATTGGCTAAAGGTATTTTGTAGAGTTTCAATTTTGTCATTTAATGCTGCTTCGTCATCTAATGCGATATTAGAGTTGTATCCCGTTAAAAATCAATCAATTAGCTAGATAAAAGTTCCATAGTCCGGCACATACTCCAATTATTTCATCATATAAATCAATAGAGTTG
>JADGDF010000023.1 GCA_016745055.1 Thiotrichaceae bacterium
CCAAGCATATTCTCGTGATAGATTAGGTTTTATACCGCTTTCATCAATATACACACACTTCTCCTCATCTATAGAGCTGATGATTTGTTTAAACTCTTCCGCTGCGAGGCATGGATGCCGAGTAGTCCGCGACTAGCTGGGCGCTCAAAAATAGTATAAAACAGTAGGTAAGGGCGATAGTCCTTGCGTGCGTTTTTTGCTATTTTTGAGCTTCACCCCAGCGTCAAGTCATGGTGGAGTAGGCTAACGGAGTGCGTAGTGCAACGGAGTACGCAGTTGCCGTATCGAGACCGGACGTGTCGGGGCAAACAAACTAGCGTCTCGCTGAGAATTGAGTCGCTCTTAGGGATAGGACGTCCCGGGAGCGTCACGAAATCTCTGCGTGACACCGGTACTTTGGACTCATCTTGTTCTTCATAAAAGAAGTTTTTTTTTGCGAGTTACTCCTATTTTAGCTAATGCTTTACTAATCGCTGGTTGCTTCACTCCAAATATTTGCGCATGTTCGTCTTGAAACCAAGATGGGTTTTCTTCTACTTGTTTACGCAATTGTGACAAATCTATCTTGGTTGGCTTCTTTCCACTCATTGGCTTGGGGGATAGCTCTCCTGTTTCTTTAAATATTTTTACCCATTCTTTCACCCTATTGTAATGGATATTAAATACTTTACTTGCCCCTCTTCTGCTATTGTTCCCTTCAATAACAAATTTCACTACGCGCTCTCTTAAATCTTTACTATTATTCATTTGGTATTATTCATTACTCCATATTATGGTATATGTTTATAGGAATTTTACTATAGCATTGACATCAGGAGTGCAATTGTTGAAAATTAACCAGATTTCAGAAGAAAGCGCCTATTCTCATACTTTAGTCAATTACAAGTGTTTTGCAGAATAAAATCAATTAAAACCTGTTTTTGATAAAAACTATTGATATTTGCTATGTTGGTTTTAACAAAATATTTTCATAGAGGGAGATATGAGTTTACAGCGTATGTTAAGTGTTCCCTTATAAGAGTTACGGCTAACTTAAATACAAATTAAATACTACAAAATTGATTGATATATTGCAAATCAAAATTGGGCACTTATATCTTAGCAATAGCTGAAATTTGATGTCCATTGAGTATACTGATTAGGAGACCATAGAGCATGGCAACCAAACAATCTCGTTTTGGTTTTAAAAGTATTAGAGTCAGTACACGCTTGTTTTTAGGGTTTGCCATAATGATGGTATTTATTGTGGGCGTTGGCGGCTTTTCAATGTACAAAATGTATCAACTGTCTAGCCTGACTGACAAAATGTACAACCATCCATTGACTGTCAGTAATACTGTGCGTGATGTTTATATTCATGTCCTATTAATGCGTGGTGTGATGAAAGATATTGCTTTATCTCAATCAGCAGAAGAGTTACAGCAAGCAGAACAAAAGTTAGAGGTATTTGAAAAAGAAGTACAAATAAGCTTCATCATTATTAAAGAACGTTTTTTAGGCGATCAAAAAGATGTTGATACTCTGATTGATTTATTCAATCAATGGAAAGACATTCGGCAACAAATTATTACTTGGCAACACTCTGGTAAAGCAAATGAAGCTATTTACGCAATTACCAAAGGTATTGGTAAAACGCATGTTGCTAAGTTACATACTGCAATAGGGGAGCTCACTCAGTTTGCAAGCAATAAAGCAAAACAATTTTTAAGTAATACTCATAATGAAGCGACTGCTACCTATATTTGGGTTGTCAGTATTATTGGTATTGTCGTGTTATTTGGTATTTGGTTAGCATTTAGTATTTTCCGAGCAATTACGCACCCACTTGTACAAGCCGTTGAAATGGCTGATGCTATCAGTCGAGGAAATTTAAATACTCAGGCTGAAGTCAATTCTCGTGATGAAATGGGACAACTATTAAATTCTTTGAATGCGATGGTAGGTAAGCTCATTGAAACGATTACTGTGATCAAACAGACTGCAAAGGCTGTCAGTATAGCTTCAGAAGAAATTTCACTAGGGAACATGAGTTTAAGCCAACGTACCGAGGAGCAAGCATCTTCTTTGGAACAAACGGCTGCCAGTATGGAACAGATGACCAGTACAGTGGAACAAAATGCCAATAATGCTGATCAAGCAAAGTTACTCGCATTAAGTGCCAAATCGCAAGCTGAAGAAGGAGGGAGTGTCGTTGGCTCTGCAATTAAAGCCATGTCGGAAATCAGTAATAGCAGTAAAAAAGTAGCAGATATTATTGGTGTAATTAACGATATTGCTTTTCAAACTAATTTATTGGCCCTCAATGCTGCTGTTGAAGCTGCACGAGCTGGAGAACAAGGCAGAGGATTCGCCGTTGTGGCAACAGAAGTACGTAATTTAGCCCAGCGAAGTGCGACCGCTGCCAAGGAAATTAAAGGACTTATTCAAGATAGTGTTGATAAAGTTGAAGAAGGCACAAAACTGGTTGATCGATCAGGAAAAACATTAGAAGATATTATTTATTCTGTCAAAAAAGTCAGTGACATTACAACAGAAATTGCGGCTGCAAGCCAAGAACAAACGAGTGGTATCCGCCAAGTAAATAAGGCTATTACTCAAATGGATGAAATGACACAACAAAATGCAGCCCTGGTTGAAGAAGCTGCGTCTGCCAGTGAATCCATGAAATCTCAAGCAAAAAGGTTGTCCCAACATATTTCTTTCTTTGACATTGGAAATTACTATGATGAATTTTCTCAACAAAACGAATTTGAAGGTGAAGAGGAAAAAAACCATCCAGTTAAAGATTGTTACAGGGAACAACGTGAAATGGTAAAAACAAAGCCAAATCCTATACATAGACAGAAGTTTGACGATTATGATAATAACTGGCATGATTTTTAGTGAATATCTCACGTGACTTAAAAAGTTATGATTTGCGTTTACTGACAAGCTAAAGAATTTTTTCAATTTGGAGTGCGGGATTTATCTTGCATGGGCAAACTAAAGTTTGCACTTCTGAAAGTATACATATTGATAAGTATTCAAAACTTGTTCACCAAAAGTATAAAAGAGTTGACAGGTAAAATTTAGCGGTTATTCTGTATTTTTAAACTTTTGAATTCTGTTTACAACTATGGAAGATACTCTAAAACGTCTACTCGAAGTTGAAGCACAAGCTGAAAATATGGTCAGCAAAGCTAATGTAGAAAAAGAGCAAATTATTCAACAATCCCTACAAGAAGCGCAAACCATTGAAAAAACTTTTGAGCAAAAAATCCCTGAGTTACAAGCTAATTTTTTAGATAAAGCTGAAATTCGAGCGCAACAAAGTATTATTGAATTACAAAAGCGTTATGAAGAAAAAAAGGGGCATCTACAAAATTTAGCCGATAAAAACCAAGCACGCGCTTTAGAAGCAGCAGTACAATTACTCATGCAAGTGGGTAAACCTTCATGAGTACGGTTGCCAAATATGCGTATCTCAATGCGCGTGTTTCCGTATTCGCTAGTCGTTTGCTTTCTTCTCAACAGCTCCAAAACTTACTTCAACCCAGTGTTGGCCAAAAATATACAGGTATTGAAACCCTCGACAACTTATTGAGCAATGATAAAGTTGATTTAAGCTTAATAGAACAAAGCTTATTTTTACATTTATTACATGATGTCAAAGCATTGCTACGGCCATTAAGCGGTGAAGAAAAAGCATTACTTTTATATTGGATGCGTAAATGCGAAGTGACTAATCTAAAAACCATTGTTCGTGGTAAACTTTCCCACACCGCTTCTGAGATTGTTTCGGAACGATTAATAGAATTAGGCGATTTATCTATTTTGCCAACAGAAAAATTATTACGCACCGAAGATATTAACGAGTTATTGAGAAATTTAGAAAATAGCCATTATGGCCATATTGCGCGTCAAGCACGCAGAGTTTATGAACAAAATCATCACTTACATGCCATTGATGCCGCCATTGACAAGCAATTTTTAACAGGATTACACCAACATATCAATGCATTACCTTCAACTCAATATAAACAATTGCGTCCCTTAGCCAATATCTTATTTGATCGCTTTAACTTGTTATGGTTATTACGTTATCGATTTGCTTATCATTTATCGCCTGCAGAAACATTTTACCTGCTGGTTTCAACGCCTTATTCGTTGAGTAGAGAATATTTGTTGCGATTAGTTGAATTTAGCTCTCTTCAAGAATTATTATCTCAATTGCCAAAACCACTTTATGCCCTACTTGCAAATGTTAAAGATATATTTGAAGTCGAATATGCACTTAATATGCGTTTGCAACAAATTGCTTATCAAACTTTAAAGTTTCAAAATTTTTCTATCGCAAAAGCTTTTGCTTACTTACTTTTACGTGAATTTGAAATGCGACAAATTTTGGCCATTGTCAAAGGTAGAAGATTAGGTTTAAAACCAGAAATTATTTTGCGAGCTGCGCATACAGACTCATTTATCTTAATGATTTAATGCCAAAAAGGATTTTTATGAAAAAACGTATTTTATGGGTAATATTTGCGGTTTTGTTTTATCAATCGGGGTTAACCTTTACCATTTTTGTAATGACACCCGAAAAATTCGCAGGTGGGTGGCAATGGCTGTGGGTTGGGTTATTTCCAATATTGTTACCCGCATTTTTTATAGTAAATAGGTATTTGGGATGTGCAACAGGGCAATGCCACACGGGTACTTGTGAAATTGAAGGAACAAAACAGAGCTCAAATAAAGAAGCCCCACAATTTGATAGAATGCCAGGGATGTAGGTTTGCTGTTATATTTTCGACAAATTATGCAAGTCCTTTGAGGAATGCAAAACTTGCGAAAAGCTTAGCAGCAGTTGGTTGGTGCAAATGAGTTATCTGCACGAAAATGATGGGTCGGGACTGCAGATCCCCGACCTGCATTGATAAGGCAACTTACATACCGTTAGGCGGCAAATAAATTAAATGATGATTTATTTACGAAGCCAATTACCATCAGGGTCTTGGTAATACCAACCCCCTTTAGCTCTGCTAATCCAACGGGAAGCAAAAATAGAACGTATATTATCTTCCCACTCAGGATGCCCATTTTCTCTGGCAATTTCTCTATATAAAGCAAGCCGGTCTTGATTTTCTTCAGCTACCCAATTTGTCACTCGTTTACGCATTTTTAATGGCACTGCGCCCGAATTTTTCAGGGTAATAAATGCATTGTTTTTAATGCCAATAGCGCCGTTGTTATAATACGGAGATAAATTCTCATGACGGGCTGCCATTTGATCTTTAATGGCTTGAATTTCAGATGAGGAAATATCTATATTTGCGGTTGCATAAGCGTCTGCAATAAAATAGCTAAGTAAACTGGAAAACTGTACTTTTTTCAGAAAAATAGCGTCATTTAAACTTGATTCTTCTGGCACACTTGGGGTAGTGTCATTTTCACCTTCTTTTCCCCAAACTTCATCAATAATTTTATCAGCGGCTTTTTCTGCTGCTGCCGCAGGAAAATAAACATTAATTGTGACACAAGCGTGTAAAAATACTAATGTGAGAAAAGTGATGGATAAACGTTTTGGGTTCATGAAATTCTCCTCTATATTTCAGTCAGCTATCGAACATATTAGTAGTTCATCTGATAAAATACAAATTTTAGACCAATTTTAATGATATAGGGATAATATCCTCCTTAGCTTGGTCAAAGCATAACATTAAAATACCAAAGCATTATATAAAATAATAGATTAAAAACGTTTAGCGTTAATACATGATGAAAAAATGGCAACCCACAGCAACTCGCCAAATGCTCCAATTACGAGCACAACTCTATGAAAAACTACGCTTTTTTTTTAAAAAACGTCAAGTGTTAGAAGTCGAAACACCAACACTTTCCCAAGCCGCTGTGCCAACCCCCATGATCGAACCATTTTACACGAGCTATCATAGTTCAAAACGATTATTTCTACACACTTCACCAGAATTGCCGATGAAACGTTTATTAGTGATGGGGTACGGTTCACTATATCAAATTGCAAAAGTGTTTAGAAATGGAGAATTTGGGCGCTGGCACCATCCTGAATTTACATTATTAGAGTGGTATCGTGTTGGGTTTAAACAGCAAGACTTAATTGAAGAAGTCAGTGAATTACTACAAACTGTATTAGACTGCCAGCCTGTAGAAATATTTAGTTATCCTGAACTGTTTAATCAACATACTCAGTTGCAACCTTTAACTTGTGATTTAAAGGAATTACAAAACTATTTAGTACAATTTCAAGTGGTTAATCCACAACAATGTGATCGTGATGCTTGTTTACAGTTGATTATGTCTTCTCAAATAGAACCTACTTTGGGGCAAGAGCGACCAACAATTGTAACTGACTTTCCTGCAAGCCAGGCTGCTTTGGCTCGAACACGTGTAGATAAACCTGAATTGGCAGAAAGATTTGAGTGCTATGTTAAAGGCGTTGAATTAGCCAATGGGTTTTATGAATTAGCGGATGTTCAAGAACAACGGACTCGATTTGAGCAAGAGTTAGTAGAAAGACAACGTTTAGGGATGGCCACCTATCCACTGGATGAAAATTTTCTGGCGGCTTTAGAGGCAGGCTTACCGCTATGTTCAGGTGTAGCTTTAGGGATAGATAGATTATTAATGTTATTAGCCAATGCAAAGCATATTAAAGAAGTATTAAGCTTTTCAATTGAAAATGGGTGATATTCTCAGTAGAAAAATATTTTGCATACAGGTAAAATACACAAAGTAAATTATTTCATCTCTTTGGGGCCGTAGCTCAGCTGGGAGAGCGTCGCGTTCGCAATGCGAAGGTCGGGAATTCGATCCTCCTCGGCTCCACCACATTGTTATTTATTACATAATTAAATTCCAAACATTTTTTAGAACTTCTTTTTCATTCAATCACGTCCCTGTAGCATAATTGGATAATGCATTAGCCTCCTAAGCTGAAGACTTTGGGTTCGAATCCCAACGGGGACGCCATATATTTCCTATTTTTTTGGCTATCAATCCAAATAACAATAGCCAAAATATAATTAAGGCGATAAACGTTCAATATGCCATTGGTTATCTTGTAATTGATAACGTAACCTATCATGTAAACGATTTTCTCTTCCTTGCCAAAATTCAAACATATTGGGCTTGACTAAATAACCACCCCAATGAGATGGACGGGAGACGGTCTGACCTTCATACTTTTGAGTAACATGTTGCAGCTTTTCTTCTAACACTTGACGGTCAGTAATCACTTGACTTTGTTCCGAAGCCCAAGCACCTAGTTGACTTCCTC
Source organism: Thiotrichaceae bacterium (assembly GCA_016745055.1). Lineage (GTDB taxonomy): Bacteria > Pseudomonadota > Gammaproteobacteria > Beggiatoales > Beggiatoaceae > JADGDF01. Next base: position 7,289 of record JADGDF010000023.1, read on the forward strand.
TTGGTCGAGATTGAAAATAGCTGTCAGAATCTTCAACAGTTGATTTTTCTACCTGGCCTTCAATTCGTATTTGCTTGGCTAGCTTTCCCCACCAAAAGTTTAGGCATACCCAAGGTGTTTTTTCGATTTCTTCACCTTTATGACTTTGATAATTAGTAAAAAAGGCAAAGCCATTTTCATCAAAGCTTTTCAGCAAAATGACTCTGGCCGTCGGTTTTCCCTCTGCCGTTACGGTAGCTACCGTCATTGCGGTTGGTTCAATTAAATCTGCGTTGAGCGCTTCTTCATACCAATGTTTGAATTGGATAAAAGGGTTGGGATGGGCATCGGTTTCAGAAAAATGGGCAGTATCCATAAAATTCCTTCAAACAATTAAAAAACTAATAAACGAATATTGGTGGCAACAGGGTCTTTATTATTTGTTTTCGATACTTCTAAGCGAAATTCAAAAATAAGGTCACGGTTAGGGAGTTGGGTAACGTTAATTTCTTCGGGCAAACTAGATTCATGGAAAAAAGCTGCGCTGTAGGGTGAGTCTTGATTACGAGAATCAGTAATCCATAAACCAGGGCCTATGCTATCCATATAACGCATGAAACCAAAACAACGATCTTCATAGTAATGGGAACAATAACCGCGCACAATTGAACCAACGTCTCCCCAGTTAGTACTGGTAAAATCCAGCCGTTTAGAAGGAAGTAAATTGGGGATAAAGTAACCTGAAATAAACATATCTGCTTCACGTTTTAAATCAGAAGAGACATTTTCAAAGGCAATCACTTCTACCCGACAACCATGATTTTGTAATGCCCGAACAACTTGAACAAAGTCACCATCACCAGTCACTATTAGAACTCGGTCTAAATTTTGTGATTGCAACAGTGCATCGACTGCCATATCTAAGTCAGCATTTGCTTTGCCGTAACGATTCCCTTTTTCATCTTCATACCACTTAACATTTTTTTGAATAACTTTAAAACCATATTCTCTTAGCACTGAAAAATAATTATTCGTATTTTTGCGATAAACAACATCTTCTCTGGCTCTTTCAATATCAAAACTGACATAAGCATTTAATCGTATTGCTTCAGCACCATCACGACAGGCAAATTCTCTTAAAATATCATAATGCATCCCATATCCCCCATTCCGGTTAATATTGGCTACATCAACATACACACCAATTTTTACGCTTGATTTTAACAGTGTTTAATCTCCTGAATTTTTTAAAAGTGATCACAGTACATATCTTATCATTTTATGGTACAGGTTGCGCCAAAAAAAGTTCCAAATTCACATAGGTGGAGCGGGACTTTATTTAACAGCTTGAGCAGCTAAGGTGCCTGAAATAGCACCTCATTTTACATGGTTTTCACATGTTGCGTTGTAACCAGGGCTTATGGCTAAAATTTTAGCACAGGTAAACTAAATTGCAGCTTAAGTTAGATGAGGTTTGTAATTCCACCCGAAAGGTCACTGCCATTAAGTTAAGCTCGTAGGAGTGCAAACTTTAAGTTTGCACACGCAAGATAAATCTTGCACGCCAAACTGAAAAAATCCTTAACTTAATGGCTGTGACCCGAAACGTTTGGATGCAGTATACTCAAAGCTCATCTGTTCAGTTTTTCAGATGCTCAAAATCTATTTAGCAAGATAAATCTTGCTTTCTTTGAAGGATTGACATGATTTCTTGAAAGTATACAAGCCTTCTACTATGTAAAAATAAACCCTTGCTTTCCTTTTGCAAGCGGTTTTAGTTTGGGTTAGACTTGATTCAATCAATGCCTTCTCAATGGGCAAAAATTGTCATTTGGTCATCGTCAAATTTATGGAGAAAACTAATGCGTCAGCCAACACAACATCCTATTATTTTTGGGGAAGTCTTATACGATGTATTCCCTGATGGTAATCAAGTGTTGGGTGGTGCCCCATTTAACGTTGCTTGGCATTTACAAGGCTTTGGCTTAAAACCTCTGTTAGTCACACGCATAGGTCAAGATAGCCCTGGCCATCGCGTATTAAATGCTCTTAGTAATGCTTATATTTCCCCCAGAACTATTCAAAAAGACCCTGAACAATCAACGGGGGTAGTGCAAGTCTTTGCTCAACAAGATAAAGTACACTTTGAAATTCCAGACAAACAAGCCTATGATTTTATTGACAGTGACCAAGCAGTCACCGCCTTATTTAATGTCTCTTGCCGTTTACTTTATCATGGCACACTTGCCCTTCGTCACCCAATTTCCCGCAGTGCTTGGCAAACTTTGGTTAAAACCTTAAATATCCCTATTTTTTGTGACTTAAATTTACGTGCACCTTGGTGGGATCAAAAATTATTAGAACTTAGTTTACAAACAGCAACTTGGTTGAAAGCCAATGAAAGTGAGATGGTAGCAATTGAGCCTCGCTTTGGAAAAACAAATCAAAGCAGTGTTTTAGAGTCCGTCTGTCAGCGTCACCACTTAGAATTACTGGTTGTCACTTTAGGTAAGCAAGGCGCTTTGTTAAAACGACCAGGTCGGGCTTTAATCCACTATATGCCAGATTCACAAATAACAATTGTAGATACTGTGGGTGCAGGTGATGCCCTAAGTGCAGTACTTATCGCTGGTTTACTTCAAAAATGGCCAGATGAATTAATGTTACAGCGCGCAGTAAATTTCGCCGCACAGGTATGTCAATTGCAAGGTGCAACAACGGCAGATTGGAAATTTTATAAATCCACTACGAATTCATGGCACTAATAAATTTCGTGAAATAAACATTAGATTATTTGTCATGGAAACTTAATATTTCTAATGAACGCTCTGCTTTTTAATAGGTGATTTAAAATATATCTATTTCCTCTCTCAATACGTTTTACCATGAGTTAAAGAAAGGTGACTCACCAACGGCCTTATTAAATGTAGTAAGGTACTTGCAGGAGTCATCCAATCCTGATAGAGTAAATATTTACCCTTTCTAAAAGGTTTAATCTTACGCACTTGAGAATTATAGGACAGACATATTTAAGGGAATCAGCATAAACGGCTTGCAGTATAGTCATCAATGCTTTCTCAACTGCGTAATCATTCTGAAGTAGTGAAAACATGAAGTACTATAACCATTTATAAATTGAGGAGTTAAATATGTCTAACACAAAATTAGCCTTAGCGATTACTGGTATTTTAGGTATGTTGGCAGCCCCTGTGTTTGCAGCAGACGAAGCCACAGTGGCTAAAGAAGTAACAGAAGCGAATGTAGCTGCTGATGTTGCAGCTAAAGAAGTTTCTGAAGCTAACACGGCTGCTGATGCTGCTGCTAAAGAAGCCGCTGAAGCTGATGCTGCCACTGCGGCTGCAGCTAAAGAAGCTGCTGATGCTGATGCTGCTAAAGCTGCTGCTGAAAAAGAAGCCGCTGAAGCTAAAGCTGCTGAAGTTGCCGCTGCCGCTGAAGTAGCAGAAGCAAATGTGACTGCCGATGCTGCAGCTAAAGAAGCTGCTGAAGCTGATGCTGCCACTGCGGCTGCAGCTAAAGAAGCTGCTGAAGCTGACGTTGAACGGATGAAGCTACCAACACAAGCACAACCAACAGTTGATGCTCCTGCTATGTAATCCACTTAAGCGCTAATGTGTTATTTTCGTTCTCACATTAACCATGTGGGAACGAAAGAAAGCGTTTACCTTAGTTATTTTTCTATGTTACCAACCAGTTCCCTAAGTGATAGATTTAAAACCCTACCACAATACCTTATTCCTCATCATTTACTTTCTCGTTTTGTTCATCATTTAACTCAATTACAACTAGGTTTTTTGACACACTGGATCATTCGCCTATTTATTAAGGTTTATGGTGTTGATATGCAACTTGCGCAAAACGTCGATCCTAAAAATTATCTAAGTTTTAACCATTTTTTTACCCGTGCACTCACACCTGAAGCACGTCCACTAGCAAAGGCAACTCTATTAAGTCCAGTTGATGGTGAAATTAGTCAACTTGGTATCATCGAAAATCAAAGTTTACTACAAGCCAAAGGTCACGCCTTCAAATTGACTAATTTACTTGCTGGCGAAGAGCAATTAGCGGCTTTATTTAATGATGGCTTATTTTGCACTATTTATTTATCCCCACGCGATTATCACCGTATTCACATGCCTATGTCGGGTCAGCTTACAAAAATGATTTATGTACCTGGTAAATTATTTAGCGTCAATCAGCGGACTAGCCGTGTTGTGCCCAATTTATTTGCTCGTAATGAACGCAGTATTTGTCTATTTGAAACAGACCTGGGGCCAATGGCTGTTATTTTAGTAGGTGCACTATTCGTTGGCAGCACGGAAACTGTTTGGACAGGGACTTTACCTTATGCACGTAATATTCGCCACTGGGAATATGAAACACCTATATCATTGCAACAAGGGGAAGAAATGGGACGTTTTAATATGGGTTCCACCGTAATTTTACTCCTCAATCCTGCTCAAAAAGCATGGCTTGACAATTTACAACCTCAAACTAAGGTTATCATGGGCCAAGCCCTGATTTGAGGAAACTTCATGCATATTGGTATTGTTGCAGGCGAATTATCAGGGGATTTACTTGGCGGCAGTTTGATTCGTACTTTACGTGAATGTTACCCGAATGCTCAGATAGAGGGGGTTGGTGGACAACACATGCTTGCAGCCGGATTTGATACTTATTATCCCTTGGAAACTCTTTCTGTGATGGGATTAGTCGAAGTTATCAAACATTTTCGTCGCATAAAGCAGTGCCGAGATCAGTTGCGTGACCATTTTTTAGCTTCTCCACCAGATGTTTTTGTGGGGATTGATGCGCCGGATTTTAATTTAGGTTTGGAACGCATTTTAAAGCAAACAGGTATTCCTACCGTGCATTATGTTAGTCCTTCTGTTTGGGCTTGGCGACAATATCGTTTACCTAAAATTGCACAAGCTTGTGACTTAATGTTGACCTTATTTCCCTTTGAAGCGGAATATTATCAACAACATCAAATTCCTGTTAAATTTGTGGGTCACCCGTTAGCTGATGAAATTCCTTTGCATATTGACTCACAGATTGCCCGTCAGCGTTTAAACTTGGAAGATAAAACTTGGATTGCTTTATTGCCAGGCAGTCGTGTGCAGGAAGTAGAAAAATTAGGTACTTTGTTTCTACAAACAGCGCAATGGCTCATTGATAGAGAAAAAAATTTAAATTTTATTGTTCCTTTGGCAAATTCCAAAATAAAGTCTCTATTTTTACAACAATTAGCAGAATTTGATTTGCCAATTAAACTTGTGGACGGTCAATCGCGCGAAGTGATGACAGTAGCAGATGTCATTTTGATGGCTTCTGGTACTGCAACTTTGGAAGCTATGTTATTAAAAAAACCGATGGTAGTGGCTTATCGTTTAGCCCCAGCCACCTACTGGTTAGCCAAAAAATTGGTGAAAGTACCCTATTTTTCATTGCCTAATTTACTCGCAAAACGGTCCATTGTACCTGAATTTTTACAACATGAAGCGACGGCTGAAAATTTGGGTAAAGCCATTCTATTTTGGTTAGAACACCCTAATCAGGCTGATCAATTAACAACTATTTTTACAGACTTACACCAATCACTTCGCCAATCAGCTAGCCACCAAGCAGCTCAAGGGATTCTTTCGTTAACACAAGTTGTTAAGTGATAGCTATTCTTCAGTATTATTTTATTTTCCTCTACTTTATAATGTTTTTCTAGTTGACTGCATTGAAAAATCTGAAAAATAATACCTAGATTTTTAGGTTAATTTTCAGGAATTAACATATATTTTATAATTAAATGTATTCAAAATATCTGGGAAAATGTCCTATACTGTACTGTATATTTGGTAGCTAGTTACCTTAAATGTAATAAAGAGGGAAAACCTAATGTTTAACCGCTATTTTTGCCTGTTTAAGCGATATATTATTCAAATAAGCTTGATGTGGAGTATTTTGATTTCAAGTTTTAGTGCCTATGCTGTTTGTGAAAGAGTCACAGAAATTCCAGTTGTGGAATGTGAAACTTTGGTTGATTTTTATAATGGGTTAGATGGCCCAAATTGGACTGATAGCCCTGGTAATCAATGGACATTAACTGATACACCATGCAGTTGGACGGGGGTAGAATGTATCAATGACCATGTGCAAAAAATTCATCGTGTTAGCCAACAATTAAACGGTGCTTTAACGTCGTTGGCTGCCTTAACTCAACTGGAATCACTTGATGTCACCGATAATAAAGTACAAGGAACTTTAGATGTTACTTTACTTCCCATCAGCCTTAAAGTTTTGGAGTTAGGTATTAATGAATTGGAGAATAATCTGGAGGTTGGCCCACTTGCGGCACTTACTAATTTATCCCAACTAACCATTCTCAACTTAAGTGGTAATCGTTTTAATGGTGAACTACCTGATCTCAGTGTTTTAAACCTAACAGAAATTGATGTCAGTGCAAATGCTTTATATGGTTTATCACAAGGTCTACCGCCTACTTGGTTGGAAAATATTCCTGAAGTTAATATTAGTTATAATACTTTTGAGATTGAAAATTTAATACCCAGTTTGAGAGAACATTTGGCCAATCAAAACAATAATTTGGATACTCAAACTATTCCACCAACGGTAACAAGTATCATTCGTTTATCTGCTAGCAATGCGCAAGTTAGTTGGGTACCGATTACTTATAGCGGTGATACAGGTTTTTATGAAGTTCATTGTTATGATCATCCGCTTGACAACCCTGGCCCTCCCATTAGTTCACAGCGCACAGTAGATAAAAATGCGACTTCCTTAATTATTCAGGGTTTGACCGCTGACACAAATTACTTTTGTGGAATTAGAACTGTGACCGAACCCCATAGTATCCAAAAAAATACGGTTGGACTCACCGTTTCATTTGGGGAAATTCAAGCACAAGTTGCTAATAATCAAGCGCCCATACTTGAGCCGATTCCTAATCAGGCAATTACGTTAGGTGACAGATTAACACTCACAGCAAAAGCGAGTGATCCTGATAATGATCCATTGGTGTTTAGTTTACTACCTAACGTTCTAGTAGGCACAACAATCAATGCTACAACGGGTGTATTTCAATGGATACCCGCAGCAGGTGGTAATTTTCCTGTCACCATTATGGTGTCTGACTTTGGACATTCCTCCACCGCAACGTTGACAGACAGTGTGATTTTTTCTGTTGATGTCAATCAGGCACCGGTCCTACAACCTGTTGCAAAACAAACCGTGAAGGTAGGAGATACCGTAAAATTTACAGCCATTGCCACGGATATTAACAAGCATCAACTGCAATATAACATCACAAATTTACCAACTGATGCAAGATTTAATACAGAAACAGGGAACTTTCAATGGCAACCAACAGTCCCAATGACAACAAACCTCAATGTGACTGTTACTGAACTAAATGGTAAACCGACTAACTTGATGGCAAATCAAACGGTGATAATTGAAGTTTTAGCCCAACCTGATGATCCAACGCCTCCCACTGAAACACCGAGTACAGGTACACCCGTCAATTCAGGCTTAGTTATTTTCGAACCTATTGTAGATTTAAACATTAATACGATTGTTAGAAATACACAAGGTAACATTTTGGAAAATCCAACTATTGGTAAAAATGCGAGTATTTCTGGTGGTATTTTATCAGGCAACATTACTAATCAAGGTTTAGTTTCAAATACTGTCATTACTGGTACACTCACGGGAGGTCGTTTGAGTGGAACAATTATCAACCAAGGTACTATTTGTGGGACTGAAATATCAATTTATGCTACTGTGATAGGTGGTTTATTTTGTGATCTCACTGATAATTACGGCAAAGTTGTTAATTCAACCATTTTATCTTCAGGTTCTATTGAAGGAGGCGAAGCCAGTAAGCGGGTTAGAAACTATGGACTATTGAAAGACGTTACCTTAGAGCCGTTTGCTCAAGTGGTTGGTGGCAAAATGGAAGGTAAAATTATTGGAGATGAAAAAGGTATTGCACAAATTGGTGCAACCGAAATTGCTGAAGATTCAACACTTTGTAATGTACGCCTTAGTCCTACCGTTCTTTTACCGAAAAATGTTAATCTATGTGAAAACGTCTTATTTCCTGAAATTCCTGAAGAACCCATTTTAGAAGATTTTGGCATTGACCCACAGAGCATACCTCAATTTGACGCACAACGTGTCAGTGAGATAGAACCAGCAGCATTTGGCTATTTTACAAGCAAGGAATTTAAATCTATTCCATCAGAAGCGCTAGTCACTATCATGCCAGAGCAAATTTCTGCTATCCGAGTTGAAACTTTGGAAGATATGACACCAGCACAGTTTGCCCAGATTCCTTTAACTAGCCTGTCTGGTTTTACGGCAGAAAATATAGGTGGGTTACCAGCAGAGGTGTTAACAACTGTGACTAAAGAGCAACTTAATGCTTTGGATGCCAAAAGTGTTCGAAAAAGTCAAACGTTAGCTGCTTTATTAACTAATTTAAACCCTGAACTTACACCTGCAGATGCGCAACACTTATTGCCAGAAAATTGGGCCATGGATGATATTGGACGTTTGACTGCCCCTAAAGGTGCTCAAGTCGGTTATAGCGTCATCCTACTTGACCCTGAAATACCAACACAAATTGATTTACCGTTGCAATTTAATTTGGGGACAGGATTTGGGTTAGCAGGTTGGTCAGAACCGGGTGAAAACTTACAAGATGATTTACAAGCTGCATTATCAATGCAAGATTTGCCATTCATCATCACTCAAGGTAAAGAAGGTATTTTGCAAATTGAAGGAGAAGGTAGTTTTAAAGATGCCAATTTAGCATTTATTATTGATGTCGACAACGTCATACAAGCCGATCAAGAAGTGCCCGTTGGTTTATCTAATACCACAACAGGTAAATTTGTACTGACAACACCAAAAAGACAACAGTTCCCTTTGATTCCCACGACGCAAAATCCAGTTGGTTTATTTAAGTTATTAGCCGCACTACAATTAACCATTGATAAAAAAGGCATTACTTTAGCGACTGTTCCAGCCAATACACGGGCAGGTGGTTTTGTCCATCATGTATTTATGTTTGATCCTTTTATTTCACCCAATCCTCCACCGCCTAATCATTTTAGCACTGGAATACATTTTCAAAGAAGAATCCGTGCAGCTAGTCCTGAACAAGGATTTATTGTTTACGAAAATAATACCTTGCAAGATATTACTGCTACTGTACCTTCCCCTGAAATATTCATTGCTGAAGGTCTTAAATTTGAAGGCGTGGAAAATATTGGGTTCAATGTGGACGGTACATTTAGCCTTGTATTTCAAGGGGAAAATTTACGTGCTGTCCCCACTTTTGAAGTCAGTACTCGTGAAGTACAAGGTGATCCGCGTCGATTCAAGCCTAGTTTAGAATTAAATGCAGATAACAGTTTACAGTATCAAGTTTTATATAATAATCAAATGCTGTCTCTTAAGCTCAATATTGTGGCAGAAGAATAAGTTTATAGAAGCTGTCTATGACACGTTTTCGTGACACATCGTGGATGAGTCTCTCGGTTGTTTCGGGAAATCCTGATTCTGACAAAAAAGACAGACCTGGCAGGTTTTTAAAACCTGCCAGGTCTTTTTTTATAGCCTAAGCAACTAAATAAATTAGGTTGTTTCTCAAATGAGGAAACGATTTCGTGAAACTAAAGTATCTGGAAGTTTCAGGAAATCCATTTCGTTCCATTTGAGAAACAACTGTAAACCACATTGTGAAAAATCAGTACCCTTTGTGACTTTATCCACAATGTTTGAAATCAGTTACAATCTATTCCCACCAAGACTTTTATTTGGAAAAAATTTATTTCCAGTAGCAAATTAATTACCCACTATTTTTTTAGCAATATTTATCCTAAGAAATGTTTTTTCAGGATAAATAGCTAAAAATACCACGTGAAGCCATTTATTTTCACAAAAACTTATTTTATTTACATGCGAAGCACAATATATCAAAGCCTAGCTTTTTTTGTTAAGATACTTCAAAGTTTATGTGCTTCTCCGTTCATGCTAAAAAAATTCAAGCATTTTATTGCGAGTTCAATCACTCATGCAACCTCATTTAAAATTGGTGGTTGGATTACGTTGATTGTGATTATTACTGCAATGGTGTGCTATTTACAGGTGGCCTCCAGAGTTGAAAGTCAAGCACTCGAACGATTAAAAAATCATGTACTTGAACGTGGCCAGCTAGAAAATTACCTTTTCACTATTACTAAAGATAACCAAGCTCTATTAAAAAAAATCTTACAAACCCGTTTAACCCAATTACCAACTGTATTTGATCTTAATTCCAGATTTAAACAATTATTTGAGCTTTATTCTGATGGCGTAACTCGCAATCATTTAGAAACTTTTGACGGTAAAACGCAAAGTTGTGTATATATTGATAAAGCATTACCTTTAACGCCTGAAACTAAACAACAAATCCTGGCTTTCTATGATTTAACCAATTTATATGGGGCCGCTTGGCAAAATCGATTTGATAATACTTATATCGTGACAAACAGTAATGTCATTGTAAATTATTGGCCTTCAGAACCTCACTGGTGCCATAAAGCCAAAGCGAATGTAAATATCAAAGAAAAAAAGCATTTTGTTCTCTCTAATAAAGTCAATAATTCAGCAAGAACAACAGTTTGGACAGGTATTTATTACGAAGATGTGATTGAAAAGTGGCTAATTTCAGCCATTACACCCGTGGATGTTGACGGAAAGCACGTTGTTTCCATTGGCCAAGATATAGAACTAGAAAGCTTATTAAAACAAATGGCCAGTCAACCTCTGGAAAACAGTTATTCTATTGTTTTTAGATCAGATGGTCGGCTAATTGCTCACCCTCAGTGGATGTATAAGCTAAAAGCTAAGCGCGGTATGCTCAATATGCGTAGTGAAGAAAGTTTAGAGTACACTTATCACTTAGTCCGCAATGCAAAACAAACTATCATCGATGATCCCAGTAACGACCAATATTTAGCCATTACCAAAATCACAACCCCTGATTGGTATTTTGTGGTTGTTTTTCCCAAAGCTATTTTTGACGAGGTAGCTTGGGAAACTGCTCAAATTATATTAATTTTAGGCATACTTTCTGTATTTATCATTTTAGCCATTTTACATTTTTACCTTAACTCTCATATCAAAAAACCTTTAGACGATTTTCTCATTGCCATGCAACACATTGGTAAAAATGATTTTGATGTGAGATTAGACGACTCTCGCCAAGACGAATTAGGATTGGTAGCCACTGCTTTTAAAGCAATGGCAAATATTTTGCGCGACAGAGAAACTCAGTTAATTGATTATGCCAATGATTTAGAACAACAAACAGAAGAATTACGTCAGGCAAAAGAGACGGCTGAATCTGCCAATCGCGTTAAAAGTCAATTTATTGCCAACATGAGCCACGAATTGCGTACGCCACTTAATGCCATTATTGGTTACAGTGAAATGTTGTATGAAGATGCCCAAGATTTGGGATATGATAAATTTTTAACTGATTTAGAAAAAATCAACGTGGCTGGCAAACATTTGCTGGGTTTGATTAATGATGTGTTAGATATTTCCAAAATTGAAGCAGGCAAAATGGATGTTTACTACGAAAATTTTGAGTTAATGCCCATGTTGCAGGAAGTTGTTACCACAATTGAACCCATGATTAGAAAAAAAGGGAATGCATTGCATACCATTTATACAGAAAATTTAGGATCAATTTGTTCTGATCTAACAAAAGTACGTCAAATTTTACTTAATCTACTCAATAACGCTTCTAAATTTACAGAACAAGGCACAATTACTTTAGTCGTCGGTGTTGAAAAAACGCAAGACAATGAATGGGTTTATTTCCGCGTGGGTGATACAGGCATTGGCATGACGGAAGAACAACAAAGTAAATTATTTCAAGCCTTTAGCCAAGCAGATGCTTCAACGACACGTAAATATGGGGGAACAGGTCTTGGGCTAGTCATCACCAAACGTTTTGCTGAAATGATGGGCGGTTCTATCACGGTAGAAAGCCTTTACAGAAAAGGCACAACATTCATGATCCATTTACCAAGACAAATTGAACCTCGTGTCAATGCACCTAAACAAGAAATATTGATCGATCAACCTTTGCTAGAAGAAATAATTGACGATTCTGATGATTTAAAGGGCCTTCATGGCCAAGGCAGTATCTTAGTGATTGATGATGATCCTACCGTTAGAGACTTGTTTAATAATCATCTGACAAAATTGGGTTATCAAGTTACTGTTGCCAATGGTGGCGATGAAGGCTTACGTTTAGCGCGTCAAATTAAGCCTGCAGCTATCACCCTTGATGTGATGATGCCTGGCATGGATGGCTGGATGGTATTATCAGCTTTAAAAACAGACCCAGCGTTAAACAATATTCCTGTCATTGTGGTTTCTATGGTAGAAGACAAGCATTTGGGCTATTCTCTAGGAGCCAATGACTATCTCATTAAACCTGTCAATCGACAACAACTTAGCAAAATTTTAAATAAATATACCACGGGAGAAAAACGTCTCCATCAAGTACTTGTTATTGAAGATGATCCTACCAACCAAAGAATGATTAAAGAAGTTTTGCATCGAGAAGGTTGGCAAGTTGATACCGCAGATAACGGTCGAATTGGTTTGGAACGTGTGGCGATAAATCCACCTGATTTAATTTTACTTGATCTCATGATGCCAGAAATGGATGGCTTTGAATTTGTTGAACATTTGCGTAAACACGAAAAATGGTATCATATTCCCGTGGTGGTACTGACAGCTAGGCAACTGACTGATGCAGAAAGAAAAAGACTTAATCAACACGTCGAAGATATATTCCAAAAAAGTGCCTATCGAAAAGAACTTTTGTTAGGTGAAATTCATCGCCTGCTAGAAGCTAGTCTCTAAACAGATATAAAAGGAACACGAGGTTTCGTGAACGTCATGAAATCTCTACAAGACACCGGACTGAAACATGAAAACTTCTTTTGAAGTCAATATTATATTACAATAAATATATTTCCAGGCTTTTTCATGTTTAGTACAATTGTGAACATCATTCGTTACACATTTTTAATACTATTTTTTATTACCTTCTACATTGATTACTGGGCATTAGATAAGGATGTTTTACAGTTCATTACTCGTACAGACACACCAATTATTGACTCTATATTAATAAACTCAATTTATTTTTCTTACATTTTTTATCGACTTGGTTTTTTAAGCTTAGTCATCATCTTAATGCACAAAAATTTTTTTAAAAATAAATTATTACTAACTTATATAGCAATATTTATTATTATTGGTATTTTTTATAACTATCGTGTAATTTTTCAACTTCTTCCCAAAAGCTGTTGTATTTAACCAAACGCATAGCTGGTGATAAATTGGGCTGGCGACAGGAAACTCAGCGTGGGAGTGCCATATTGGATTTCACATTATTCAGCTTAACCTGCTGGTTTATTTCCCTCTTAACTAATCTGGCGGAAGAAGAATATGAAAATAACTTTTGCAGGTTGGAAAATACATCCTATCATATTTTTTGCAGACAATTGAAATAGCCACTTGCAAGCATGCGTAAATATGCGTACTAAGTTTGGCGCAAAAACATCATTAATCATCTTTATAAATCTTGAAGGAGCAATTTTAATAATGGAAGAAATTCTGGAAATTCGTGACGGTTGCAGTACTCCTGAGCAACTACTGAAAAGCAAAGCCTTTTGTCGCTATCTGGACATTTATAAACATACCTTCATCAGCCATCTTGAGCTACGCCCTGGTAATCGTCAACTCGAAGCTCAACCACGTATTGAATTTATAAAAAGTATACAGATACGTGAAATTGTGGGAATTTTAGATGAAAAGCTTATCTCCAGCAAAGAGCAGCATGAACGTAATCGCGAACTGGTACGTTTTTTAGATGGTGCTTTTCATCATTATCGTGGCAGTGTTTATTCACGCTTGGTGCGACTGCAAAATGATGTGGTTGCTGGAGATGGAGAAGAAACGCCAGATACAGTAAAAGATAAAGTATCCCGCAAAGCACAGCACTTGTCTGAATTAATTTTGAAAACTCGTCGCAAATTGCTACGGAAAGTAGGTTTGGATATGGGGGTACGCCGCACTCAAGGGATGACGGTATTACCCAATGTAACTGCAGGAGAAGTCTCTGGTCATTATCTCAATTTGCCAGCTAATTATGTGAATCTGGCTTATATTCCTTTGACTGTTGCAGCAGATATTCAAACTGGAGTTGATTACAATACACCCTCTAATAAACGGGCTTTACCGTTTTATGAGTTGTCACACAACCCTTTCCGTGCAGAATCATTTGCACCGGAAGAATGGGTTTCTGTGGCATTGCAAGTAGGTGCGGTATTAATTGTTGCTTATATACATAAATCGCGTGGTTGTATAGAAATGGAACCAGGCCTACTCAATTTATTTCCTTTTGCCAAGATTGAAGAAATTCAACAAGGGCGTCGTCCTGATGGCTTATTTTTCTTTGGCAATCCCAATGCAGAAGATAATGATTTAGGTTATTATTGGGATGAAACCAGTAATGTGTTGGTTGGCTGTGTACCTAATCGTGATCCCCTAAAATATTTTGGTTACTCAAAAAAACCTATTCTGACATTACACAATGTATTGGCAATACGTGCAGGTGAAATGCCATTGCATTGTGGTTGCACTCGCTATGTGATGCGCTTTGGTGAAAAAACAGGTGAACCCTATATTGCTGATATGTTGGTTAAAGCTGACGATATGGGGCGTATTGTGCTGGAAGCCTCAGAAAGTAACAACCGTGTAAAACCAATATTTTATGGTACAGAAACTGGGGCTTTTGCTTGTCTTGATGGTTTTAGCGAGCAAGCAAAACTGTTGATGCATGGACGTGAAGTTGGTTATAACAAAGCGTTCGGTTCAAATGCACGGCAGATTGTACCTATTACTGAAAGTGAAGAAGTTGAGCAAGGAGATGTGCTAGATATCTTGCTATATATGAATAACTTTACCCTGATTGAAGAAAGTGGCCACACTATCAATATTGATATGAATCTTGATGAAGCGATTGAGCATTTTCGTTTGGGTGAACGTGTCGCTGCGGGGAGTACACACACACATCGCGGTACGAAAGAAAGCAGTTATTGGGCAAATCCATTTCCACTACTGCGTGATGGTACTGGGCAAATTTTACACCCTAATTTGTATCAGCAATTTATCGAAAATGAAGCCCGCTTTATCTCTGAAATACGTACTTTGGTGGATAGTGACGAAATGCTCATCGGTGTGGCTTATAGCCAACTAATGGCTGGTGTATATGAAAATAACAACGATGATGACATACAACGTTGTGGTTATGCTTCCCGTGATAATGTAGAACAAGAAGGTCCTGTACGTTTAGCTGAAGACTTAATAGGATTAATTAAGAAACAAGCATTATTGAAACGTGAGCGTTTAGGTGGACATGTTACTAAAGTGAGTATTACTGTTGCATTAATCGGTGACAGTCGTACAGGCAAATCTGAAACAGCAGAAAAGATGGAAGGTATTTTAAGTTTGCAATTGATTTGATACTGGTGTTGTGGACATTTTTTCGCCATTATTTATTTTTTTTTTTAGGCAATTAGTCTTGTATAGAGAGTGATTTTCTCTCACAAAAACCTAGCAAGTCTTTAAGACCTGCTAGATTTACTACTACTCCTACACAGCTACCATTTTTTAATTAGTTGCGTATGGTTTAATTAATAGCGAACGTAAGGTGTAGTGCGTTAAATAACGTAAAGTAGATTATTTTAAATGAAAAAATAAATAAAATTCATCCTGCAGGTTATTCCAAATTAATATCATAAGTAATTGGCCCATCAAATGATATTCTTTCCAACAACGATTGACATACAGGTTCACCGCAAAGTAAACCTTTGTTATCCAAATCAGTACAAAGTTGCACTTTACAGGATTCCCCCTCCCGAAAATAATGGCTCAACTGAAAATGCCTTTCATCTTGTTGTATAAAAACATAAGTGTAATTCATATCAACAATGAGCTTTTGTTGACTAATTGTTCCTGGCGCAACAATATACAGAAAAGGCGCAGAAAATATAGCCACTGCTTGGGTAGGAATACTATTTTGATAATCTGCTTGTAATACCTTAATGTATGTTTTTTTTGTTAATGTATTAACATCTGGCATACCACCCGTGATACGCAGAAAAAATAAGCTATTTACCTGCTGAGTCACTTTTATTTCAGAAACTAAAGTTTGGTTTTGAGTATCAACTCCCTGATAAGTGAGAGTAATGGCTTGAATGTCAGTGGTTGCTAAAAATAGCAATATTCCAACATTTATCCAGAATTTAGAAATATATTTTCGCATAGAAATGTTTCCTGATGAATGTTTGAGTTAACTGATGTTATACAGACCCTTTATAAATTAATAGTGTACGAAAAAAAGTTTCATAGTTCATTGATTTTTCGTTGTAGGTGCATAACATCAGTAGTTAATTTAAAACATTATTCACAATCAGGATTGTTATATCCTGTTCCACCATAATAGAAATGTCTTCCCCAAGCTGTATTACTGTCATGTGCAATATCATAGCATAGTGAATCATCTACAATAGTAGTACCAGGAGTAACATCCAAGATGTTTTGACTAATATCCATGTATTGAAGAGAACGTTGATAAGCTGCTTGACTATGACCTGCTGCTGGAAATGCACCACTGCCCATATCTGTTGCAGTGTGCTGTCCTCCAACGTTCTGATTGATGATTTCTCCTCCATAGGTAATTCTACTGGCAAAATTTTCTAATCCATTGGTATCGAAAAGGCTAGTTGGATAATAACCAACCAAAATGCGGTCAACACCTTCTCCTACTGCTAACCACCAATGCCCAGTGGTTGGATCTCGCCAATATGCTACGGTACCTTCCTGCTGAGTACCACCGCTCACACTACTTGGTAATTGCATACCAATAACTATACTTGTATCAGTCTGAATAAAACCAGTGCATGTTAAATCGTAACAACCTGTTGTGTCATAGCCATCTGAAGTATAGTAAATAAAAAAATGGGGTAAATTATCTCCATTTCTACCTTGATAAACTTGCCACCCAGTTTCAACCGTCTCTAAATTAGTTCCACTACCACGACTCAACCATATTTGCGAAAGAGAGAATTCATTATTTCTCTCAACAGCTGGTGCCCAAATGTTTATAGTGCTCTGAGAAGCTGTCGCACTGACATGCTGTCTTATCGCAGCATATTGGTGGAGTGTGGTGGGGCCACTTCTTCTTACATTAGACTCTATGCTACTAAAAGAAGGTTTAGACTGAAATTCCCTGAGTGTTTTGAACCGAACAACATCTTCCAACGTATGTAGGCGTATGGGAACACTATTTTCTGAACATTTAGGAATAGGGAAAGAAACATCTTCTTTAGACAGTCCTAGAGACGCTATCTGTTTATCAAAGATTTTCATCAAAGCTGGTGAAGGCTTTCTTTGGACAATATGATTGCGGAGATCAGGATGGTTTAAGGAAGGCTGGGTACCAATATCAATACAACTGATTAATTTCCCATTTTCGGTAAATTGATCAGTAATCTTAACACCTTTGTAGAAATCCTTTAAGTAAGTTGCCATCTTCACTCGTTCTTCTGGAGAAGCTAATTGGCGATTCTCTGCCAATACATTAGGTAACAATACAACTAAGCTAAACACACTACTTAACATAAGATACAAAGCTTTTAATTTCATATTTTTCCCTCAGTCAGTTTTGTAACATTTTAGTTTGTTGAAAATGTCTTGTTGTTTGGAATTATTCCTTAGTTACCAAATAAGACAAGGCAGTTTTGTAAGGTAGTCAGCTTTGTTATTAGTTCATTAATTAAGAAATTTTATTTTCACCACTGCCATGTTATTGCCAGCTCAATACTATTTTTGTATGTTTAATAAATTCCTAGTTACATTGTACTTATAATAAACTTTTTACCTATTGATTAGTATAGTATATATTATTACGGTTATTTATCTCAAAAAGCCATAAGTTGATAAGAGTGGCAGGATAAAATAATAATTTTTAATTATTTATAATTTGATTGAGAAATGTCTAGGTTCTTCAAACTAAAAACTCTTATAGCTTATTACATTAAGGAAATTTGGTAGCTTTTAGCTGAAGCTGACATTAAGGGACAGAAGCTTGTAAGGTAGGTAAGATGATGTGCCATTTTGGATAACTGTATTGTACTTATTACCACTTAGCTCTTGATCTTCTATCAAAATTAGGCATGATAGTCTGTTTTTGTATGTTCTTTTTCTCTCAAATAGGAGTTAGGGATGAAGCAGATGAAATGTCCAAATGGTAGTTCTCAAATTCAGAGGGCACTCCATCTTCAGGAACACAATCTGGACAGACCAGCTATGTTGAGAGACCACTTCAGTAATGCTTTTTCTTATAAATTAACGATATTACTTTGTTTTTAACATTCAATATTACCTACTTAACTTCTGGACAGTATTCAGATAAAAAAGTTCTAAAGATTTTTGCAGGCATAGGCCTACCAAATAAAAAACCTTGTGCGTAATCACAATGATGCCGTTTCAAAAATTCCCATTGATATTCAGTTTCAACGCCTTCTGCAACAACTGTCAATTTTAAATTATGGGCCATAGCAATAATTGCTGTGACTAAAGCATGGTCTTCAGTATCTTCTTCATGAATATCTTGTACAAACGATTGATCAATTTTCAGTATATCAATAGGAAAACGTTTTAAATAGCTGAGAGAAGAGTAACCTGTTCCAAAATCATCCACTGAAAGTTGAATCCCTAACGTTTTCAAAGCACATAAGGTTTCAATTGTTTCTTCTGCATTAGGCATAATTAAACTTTCAGTAAGTTCTAGTTCTAAATGATGTGGGTCAATACCAATTTCACCCATAATACTTTCAATATTACTTAACAAATCTTCTTGAACAAATTGACGTGCAGATAAATTTACTGATACTTCTACTGCTGGATGACCATTTTGTTGCCAACTTAAACTTTCTTGGCAAGCGGTACGCAATACCCATTCTCCAATTGGAATAATTAATCCCGTATCTTCTGCTACTGGAATAAATTGTCCTGGCGATACTAGGCTAAACTCAGGGCTTTGCCAACGGATTAAGGCTTCTGCTCCGACAATGCATTTAGAATTTACATCAAAACGTGGTTGATACCAGACTTCAAATTCATCATATTCCAATGCTTGACGTAATTTGTTTTCCATATTCAAACGAGTTGCTGTAGCTGCGGTTGCACCTGACGTATAAAAACGGTAATTATTTCGTCCTTGCTTTTTCGCCATATACATGCCTGCATCTGCATGTTTCATCAAGCTTCCAACATCCTCACCATCCTTTGGATACAAGCTGATACCAATGCTTGGCGTAATGTACAGTTCTTGCAAATTAAATTTGAACGAATTGGTTAATACCTTAATAATATGTTCCGCAACAATCCCTGCATTCACCGAATCCTTAATATCACGTAGTAATAAAGTAAATTCATCTCCCCCTAATCTTGCTACCATATCTGTTGGTTGCCGAGTACATGCCAATAAACGTTTTGCTACTTCCTGCAACAACAAATCTCCGACGGCATGACCTAAAGTATCATTAATATATTTAAAGCGATCCAGATCAATAAACAGCACGGCTAACATTTCCCGATGCTGAGAAGCATGTTCAATTGTTTGTTCAACTCGCTTAATAAATAAGGCGCGGTTTGGCAAATTTGTCAATGCATCATGATATGCCTGGTAACGCAACTGCAAATTCAATTTTTTTAATTCGGCTGTTCGTTCAGCGACCACTTTTTCTAAATGTTCTCGATGTTGGGCAAGTTGTTCGTCTCTTTCTTCAATTGCACCCAACATATCATTAAACCCTCTAAATAATACCCCTAATTCGTCTTTACGTTGTGAATTTAGGCGTAAACTATAATCCTTCTCTGTAGACACGCGATAAGCTATTTCTACCAAAGAAAGAATAGGATGTGTCACAATTCTTTGCAAACGGGCACTGAGTAAAAGTGCAATTAAAATAGCGACAAAAACAATAATAATTGCAATCGCAATATACCATCGGACACGCTCATGTAATTCACTATAATCCAAAATTAATACAATCGAACCCACCTCATTACCTTCAGGCGAAACAAGAGGTTGAGAATATTGTAAAAATTGATGACTAGAAAAAAATTGATGTTGTTGGTAGTTTCCTAACAATACAGGCATGTCAGTCTCTTGGCGTAAATAAAAAGCAAATGGTTCAAATTCGTCCTTTGCGTACACCAATGCCAAAATCATTTTCTCATTTTGAGATAATGCTTTTAAAGTATCAGCAGCACTTTGGGCATCGTCAAAGTCTAAGGAAGGTAATACATTTTCAGCAATAACCCTCGTTTGAATAGCTAAATCGCTCCTAATTTTTGTTTGTAAATTAACCAAATCATTAATAATAAAAGCAGAACTGGATAACAACAACACAATCACGCTGACAAATAAAATTAAAATCATCAATTTATGACGAATAGATAAATCTCGAAAATACTTAATTAACATTACAATTCCTTAATATTAGCAAGAATTTGCTAACTTTAATAATTGTGCGGCAATCTTAAGCTTTGCATTCTTTGCCGCTATTCGACTATAACGGAATCGAACCTTATTTTTTTCCAAAAAAAAACTAAAGATTGCGCCTTTTGCACTACATTTTTTATTATCACTGATGGTTAATACATTTTTTTTTGCGCTAACGTTAGTTTGATTAACAAAAAGAATATTACAAGATGGAGATTGGCCTTTTTTAAACTTAAGTGGGCGGCCTAATAATTTTTTACCTTTGGTACGTTTTGCAAGTTGTATTGCTAGACTTGCTTGACCAACGACACAAAACGTTAATGTTTTAATGTTTTTAGGCCAGCGTACATATTGAGCAAATTTAAAGATATATTCTGCCTTTTTATCAATATGTTTACCTTCAGCAAATGCTGGTGCAATGCTGTTTAATGCAAGAAACAGTATAAGCAAAAAACATACCTTGGTATAAAAGGCGAGGTGCATTTTGAATCCTTTTGAAGTATGTTTTGTCAATGCACGGCAATAATCAAGCCTATCACCCCTTTACATTGACAGTGTAGTAATTTTGTTTATTCTAAAAGTAAAAATATGGCATTTTCTCAGTATTAAAAGTTTTTAAATAATTATTTTTTTATTAACGTTACCTATGTCAGTTTAATTTATTATGATGAATTACTGTTTTATATAAAAATAAAAGAATAAGTAATAGTATAAGAGAGAAAAACAGGTAATAGCAAAGGAAAGTATCTACTTGACAAGTAGGTTAAGTACCCTAACTTCTCTCTTTTTATGGCTCAAAATACCCCTGAGAAAGAAGATGAGAGTCAAAAATACTGGTATGGATTTTATCCAGTGTTAGAGTGCTTTTGTTTGGTTTGTTATACTCTACTAGTTATATAACAGTAGGCCTAAAAACATTATCTAACATATAGTAAGTTATGTAATACAATAGGGTTATCAAATTTGTTATAGGGCTGCATAAGTCATATATCAAAGGCATACTTCTGCTAGCGAAAAAGAGCTTAAATCAAATAAATGCTAAATTTTTGGATATTGAAACGATTGACTTGATGTTAGAACGTTAACGTAGTCTAGATTTCTATGTAAAACCTTCAAATAATTCTACTATCTATTCTCCATCAATTCCTTGAATAGGTTTAATACTATTCCACTGTTTACAGCTAGGGCATTGCCAATGTAAGCTTTTACCTGTAAAACCACATTGTTTGCATTGATAAATGGGTTTATTTTTCAATAATTGGTTAAACACTGCTTTTAACAAAAATAAATGGGTTTGAAATGCATTTTCCTCTGTCAAACTCAACTCAATAAGGTAGTTAATACCTCGGATTGAAGGATTTTTGTGCAGCTCTTGGGTCAAAAAAGTTGTTGCTGCTTGTATTCCGTATTTGCCAGATAAACATTCAGCCAGCGCTAACATGGGGCTGATTCCTCCATATTTGTCAAACAGGTGCTGCAAATAAGTTATTAATTCATCTTCTTGAGCTAATGACATATAGCATGTTTTCAGCGGTTCAATAATTTCGGGCAAATAACTCGTATCCTGATATTCTACCTTCTTTAATGCATTAATTGCCTGTTGGTGATTACCCTGTGTTAAAGCTAATTGAGACTGTAACAGACTGGCTCGGACACAATTACTATCAATACTTAATGCCAGCTGAATAGCTTCATAATCAGCACCTGCTTGTTTATTCAGAGCTGTTAACTCGCAATAATATTGTGCAATTACGTGGTTAAGTGGTTCATCTGAAATATTGGCTAGTTCTTTAGCCATTTGAATGGCTTTTTCCCAATCATGTTCTTGTTGGTAAATGTCTAATAGTTGGTGATACGCATGAACATTATGCTCTCGGGATTGAGTTAATTGGCCAAATAAATCTTCTGCCCGATCTAATAAGCCTGCACGACGATAATCTTGTGCTAATTCCCATAGTGCTAAATCCCGTTGCTGCGGGCTAAGTGCTGAATGAGTTAATAAGTTTTTGTGAATTTGGGTAGCGCGATTGACTTCACCTTGCCGTCGAAATAAACCGCCGAGCGTTAGGTGCATTTCAATAGCGTCACTGTCTATTTCTTTTTCATTAATATCAATAAATTTACTAAAAATATCAACCGCTTTTTCTGGTTGCTCATTTAATAAATAGTTGAGACCTTTAAAATAGTCTGCGGGTAAATGTTGTTGTTGATTTTTTTCTTGTTGTACTAATAAGCTATGGCGAGCTGCAAACCAACCAGATATTGCGGCAATGGGTAATAGTAACCATAATATTTCAAGCATATTAATAACATATCCTATTTGGAATAATTAAGCAAATTTTCAATTTCCTTTAATGCCTGTTTATGTAAATTTCGTAATTGTCGATTATTAGAACGCAAGTGCCACACCCAGGTTAGGTTGAATAAGATACCCAGTATAGCACCAATAAAAATAGCTGTTACGAGCAAAAATACTAAATTCGTTTCAATTGTACCCATGTAATAATATAGTGTAACAGTTGATTCAATATTGGGAATTACAAATATTGCCACACCAACAAAAAGTAAAAAAGCTAAAATCCAAATGATAATTTTTAACATTGCTTCAATATTTTGATTATGTTTTTTTTAGATGTAAAGTATATAACAGGCTGTGAATTTGTAGAGAAAAATTGGAGCTAAAAAGCACAGAAATTATTTATGCAAGATAGGAAAAATGAATTAAAAATACCAGCCTTGAGAAAAAGACTTGTTGGGAAAGAAAAAGGAGGCGCGAATCTAAATCGACACAACCTCTCATAAAACTATTAAATTATTTAAGATTTTTAGAGAAATTCTTTTTTTACTCACTTTCACTTTTGTATATAACAAGTTAAGTACAATTCCTAGTATCAAGTGCCTAAATTAGACTATACAACTTAAATTTAGGGAGTCTACAGAACTAGATACTAGGATAAATTCCATAACAGCTTAACTTTTATGTCAGATTAACACGATCGCGTAATTCTTTGCCAGGTTTAAAATAAGGTACATATTTTTCTGGCAACTCTACTTTTTCTCCAGTTTTGGGGTTACGTCCTGTACGTGCAGGCCGGTGATGTAAACAAAAACTCCCAAAACCACGGATTTCAATCCGTTCATTATTTTCTAAAGATTCAACCATATGTTCTAGCATGGTTTTAACTGCAATATCGATGTCTTTGAGAGCTAATTGTGTTTGTTTTTGCGCAATAGCTTCGATCAATTCAGATTTTGTCATTGCTGCATCCATTATTTTGCTGAGTTAAAAGCGACAAAGATAAATTGTTAAATAGTGTATTTGGCAAGTCAATAATAACCTCACCAAATTTTACAGCATCAGCTTACAATTAAAACAATAACAATTGATTATATAATTTAGATAATTTTGAAATAAATTATCCAAATTATAGTTTGATAAGCTTTAGATTTTGAAAAATGCTTGGCTAATCAAAAAATTAAGCATTGGCTACTTGTGATTCTTCTTTTTCATCATCTTCAGTTGCTTCCATCTGCTCTTTGACCATGTCACCCAATGTTAGATTAACACCTTCTTGAGAGGCATTATATTCTTCCATGGCGACCACGTCTTCATCGCTTTCTTTCGCCTTAACTGATAAGGTGATGACACGTTTTTTTCTATCAACGCCAATAAATTTGGCTTCAATTTCTTCGCCTTCTTTCAAGACCATACGGGCATCTTCAACCCGATCCATTGCTAGTTCTGAAGCACGTAAATACCCTTCAACGCCTTCTGCTAACAGAATAACAGCACCTTTAGCATCAAGTTCACCGATGGTACCTTTAACAATTGCCCCCTTAGGTATTTCTGCAACATAATTAGAAAATGGGTCTTTATCTAACTGTTTGACGCCTAAGGAAATTCTTTCTCTTTCAGGATCAACAGCTAATACGACGGTTTCGATTTCATCGCCTTTCTTGTATTTATGAACGGCTTCTTCACCTGTTTCATTCCAGGAAAGATCAGATAAATGGACTAATCCGTCAATACCGCCTTCTAATCCAACAAACACACCAAAGTCAGTGATGGATTTAATGTATCCAACGACTTTATCGCCTTTATTATGGGTGGTTGCAAAAGCATCCCAAGGATTGTCTTTACACTGTTTAATACCCAAAGAAATACGACGGCGTTCTTCGTCAATGTCAAGGACTTCAACTTCGACTTCATCACCCACTTGAACGACTTTAGAAGGATGAATATTTTTATTAGTCCAATCCATTTCTGAGACATGGACCAAACCTTCAACCCCTTCCTGAATTTCAACAAAGCAACCATAATCTGCCAAATTGGTCACTTTACCAACTAAACGGGTATTTTCAGGATAACGGCGAGCAATATCTATCCATGGGTCTTCACCCATTTGCTTCAAGCCTAAAGATACACGGGTGCGTTCACGATCAAATTTGAGCACTTTGACATCAATTTCATCGCCAACTTGAACAATTTCACTTGGATGTCTGACACGTTTCCAAGCCATATCTGTAATATGGAGTAAACCATCAACCCCGCCCAAATCCACAAAAGCACCGTAATCGGTTAAATTCTTTACAACACCACGCAAAGTCATACCTTCTTGCATAGAAGAGAGTAATGCTTCTCTTTCGGCCGTATTTTCTTTTTCCACGACGGCACGACGAGACACGACCACATTGTTTCTGCGTTTATCTAGTTTAATGACTTTAAAATCGAGGGGTTTCCCTTCTAAATAGGAAGTGTCTCGGACGGGGCGTACATCGACGAGTGAACCTGGTAAAAAGGCTCGAATATCGTTAACACTGACTGTAAAGCCGCCTTTGACTTTATCTGTAATGATGCCAGTGATAGTTTCACCACTGTCGTAAGCACCTTCTAAATCTTTCCATGCGGCTGCGCGTTTAGCCTTTTCTCGAGATAAGCGCGTTTCACCAAATCCATCTTCTACTGTATCTAAGGCGACTTCGACTTCATCACCAACAGAGACTTCTAACTCTCCATTTTCATTATAAAACTGTTCAACTGGAATGACGCCCTCTGACTTCAGGCCTGCATTCACAATTACCATATCTTGACGTATATCAACAACAATACCCATGACAATATTGCCAGGGACCATCATTTTTTCTGCTTGACTTTGCTCAAATAATTCCGCGAAACTTTCGGTCATTCCAAACCCCTGCCCTTTGGCCAACTGCGCATATTTTAGAGAAGAAACAAAGGGACTAACTAGATGTGTTGACTGTGTTTTGGCGACACAGGTTGGTTATTTTACATTGCTTTAAAATTTAAGTTGTGAGGCAAACTTGTCTTAAAGCACCTTTTTACTAAAATTTATTTAAAAAAGTTTTCAAATTACTTAAAAATACCATTAACTTTGGTTAAGTAGGGCGATTGTAGTGAGCACAATCACACATTGGCTATCTTATTGATTTTAAGATTTAAAATTTTAACACTAATGTTATGTTGTTTCAACTATTTAGCAACCTTGCAATGAGAATAATTGTATTAAAAACAGGTTGACAAAGGTATTTAAAAGTGAAATTAACGATTAAATTTGATTTTAAACATTCCACAAACTTAATATTTTTTAAAGTAAAGAATATCAAATTTACATTCTGATATTTTATTTGCACTACTTCTATTTAGGACAATTTACAAAAAAAATATTTTGATATTTGCAAAAGCTAATTGCTTAAGCAATAATGTACTTAAACTTCTATTAAATTATATTCAGAGGGTTCTATGCTCATAGAAGCCATTATCTTTGGTGGGACACTGTATTCAAGCTTCAAAATTGCAAAAGCAACTGGCAATGCAAGTACCTTTCATAAACCACCTACTTTAAAACATAGACAACAAGACAAAGTTGAAAATACTCAAAATAAGCTAACATTACAAGCTAATTTTAGTATAGCAGCACTTGCTTTTGCCACGATGGGACTTTTTTATGCGCCTTTGGGTTTCTTAAGTATCCCTTTTATTGTGGGAGCAAGTTTAGATGTCCATCAAACCACTTATGATTCATTGAGAAAAAGACAAATTGGGTTAAATGGATTTATGAGCCTAACCATTATTGTCACTGTTTTATTTGATAACTTTTTCCTCGCAAGCTTTTTTGTTTGGTTTATTAATTGGACAACAAGATTTTCTACTCATATATTGCAAGGTTTTCGCTTAGATGTCATTGATAGTTTTGCACAACAATTTAGTTTTGTCTGGGTTTTTGCAGATGGGGTAGAAATCAAAACTCATTTTGACAAATTAAAAGTTGGAGACCTGATAGTTATTCGTGAAGGGGAAATTGTGCCAGTAGATGGGTACATTGTTAAAGGCACAGCCACCCTTGACCAACATATTATGGCAGGTAACAATAAATCAGTTGAAAAAGGGCCTGGTGAAAAAGTATTTAGCGCCAGCATGGTAACTTCAGGCAAACTTTATGTGCGCATTGATAGAATCGGAGAAGAGAGTTCAATTGTTGCCGTTATCTCTAATATGCTCAACACCGAAAATAACTCTTTTGTCAATGGCATGACCTTTTAAGGATAGAATCATGGGTGAATTGCTATCAGATTTATGGGTATTTATGAAAGTGCGGAAGAAATTTTGGTTACTGCCCATCATTATCGTATTACTTTTTGTTGGTGGTTTACTGGTATTTGCAGAAGGTTCTGCAATAGCCCCATTTATCTACACTTTGTTTTAGCATGGATAGAAGATGGCTTACAGGTGTGGTATTGGCAGGTGGTCAAGCGAAGCGCATGGGAGGCATAGATAAGGGGTTACTAAAACTACAAGGACATCATTTAGTTGAATATGTACTGACAGCTTTACGTCCCCAAGTTGAACATCTATTAATTAGTGCAAACCGTCATTTAGATGTATATGCTGAATTGGGACAATGTGAAGTTGTCCCCGATACTATAGAAAATTATGCAGGGCCACTTGCAGGCATGGCTGCTAGTTTGAAAACCATTAATACACCCTACACTTTGTTTGTTCCCTGCGATACACCTTTACTAAATGAGAATTTAATCATTCGTTTATTTCAAGCATTAAATAATAAACAAACAGAAATTGTTTTTGCCCATGATGGACAAAGATCGCAGTATCTGTTTACTGTGCTGAAAACAGAGCTATTAGAAAATTTATTAGCATTTTTACAATCAGGCCAGCGTAAAGTAGGACTGTGGTATGAAAAAAATAATGCCTATTCGGTTGATTGTGCCGATATTGCCCATAGTTTCTTAAATATTAATGCACCTGAAGATTATCAACAACTAGAAAAACTAATTGTAGATAAACAATTAAAGCTATGAAAATTTAAAATTTTCCACAACCTTCTTCACACCAATATTTTTAATCAAAACCGTAGCGAGCTAAAGACGATGAAAAAATGGTTACGTATCAGCTTACTTTTTTTACTTGCTACAGGAATTATTTGGGCATTATTTCATCAAAACTTGTTTAACTTAGAAGATATTCAAAGTTGGCTAGAACATTCAGATCATGCTGCAGCCCCCTTTATTTTTATGCTGGTATATATACTAGCTTGCATTTTAATGCTGCCAGGTACGCCATTAACTTTGTTAGCAGGCGCATTATTTGGACCATGGTGGGGAACCTTGTATACCCTAACTGGTGCTACGTTGGGTGCCACTTTTGCTTTTTTAATGTCCCGTTATCTTATTTCCGACTGGGCTAGAAATAAGATGGGTAAACGTTTAGGTAAAATCATTGAAGGGGTAGAAGCTGAAGGGTGGAGATTTATTGCTTTTGCCAGGCTCGTGCCTTTTTTTCCATTTAATCTACTAAATTATGCCCTAGGTTTAACTAAAATTCCGCTCTGGCACTATTTTGTAACCAGTTATATTTGCATGATTCCTGGAGGGTTTGCTTATGCCTATTTGGGTTATGCAGGTAAAGAAGCCGCTGTTGGCAATGAAAACCTTATTCATACGTCACTACTTGCTTTAGGATTATTTGCCTTAGTCCTTTTTCTCCCACGTTTTATTATGCGTTTTAAAAATAGATAATTATCGCTACTTTTTCATCTTTCATCAGTTGACCAATGTATGATCAGTTAAATATAATTTTCCAACGCATACAGCACTTTTTTAGGCGTTAGTTCTCGTAAACAATTAAAATGTTGATACCGGCAAGACCGTTGAAAGCAAGGACTACAAGCTAGATTTAGAGACAATATATGGGCTTTTGGACTTAGAGGCGGAGTCATAGCAGGATTCGAAGACCCGTAAATTGCAATCATAGGTTTATCTAACGCAGCAGCAATATGCATTAGCCCCGAATCATTAGTAATGACTACTTTTGTTAAAGCTAATAAATCCACGACTTCAGATAAAGTTGTTTTTCCACATAGGTTATTACAAAATTGACCCGTTTGTCGTTGAATAGTTTCACCAACTGCTTGATCTTTACTAGAGCCAAACAACCATACTTGCCAGCCTGTTTGAATATACCGGTGTGCAACAGTCGCAAAATATTCAGGTGGCCAACGTTTAGATTCCCCATATTCTGCGCCAGGACATAATGCAAGTATGGGTAAATCTGAATTAAGTTGAAGTTTCTGTAGAATCTTTGTTGGCGATTGAGGTTGCAAGGTTGGAGGAGGTATATCCACTGGTACTTGATTTGGAGGTAAACCTAAGGCTACAAATTGTTCCACCGTTTTAGCCAAAAGTTTCTTATTTTTTTTGCGTAAATCGTTCAACAAACCATAACGCAATTCACCTGTGAAACCTGTGCGTATAGAAATATTTGCCCAAAAAGGAATTAATGCAGCTTTCCAAGCATTAGGTAGCACAATCGCTTGTTGATATCCGCACTCTCTTAGCTGATAACCCATTTGATGTCGTACTTGTAACACCAATTTTCCATGTCCAATATCATGGGTATGAATATGACGTACTTCAGGCATTCGCTGTAGTAATCCCGCACTCCAAACTGGTGCTAATACATCAATTTCAGGCGTTGGTTGTCGCTGTTTCAAGGTTTTAAATAAACTTTGTGCCATCATCATGTCACCAACCCACGAAGGCCCAATGATTAAAATAACATTTTGTGTCTTACTCATCATAAATGTAAAAGTTTGTTCATATAAAGTGCCCACTTTCGTGGGAAGTGCCAAAATTCATTGGTTTGATAGAAATATTGTTGAATTAGTTTTTAACCTAAAATGTCAGCCACTAAGGAATGGGAACTAAATAAAATCAGAAACAAAACCTGGCAGTTTTTTAAAACCTGCCAGGTATGATTGAAAACTTATGGATGTTATTTAATAGAGTTGTATCCCGTTAAAAATCAATCAATTAGCTAGATAAAAGTTCCATAGTCCGGCACATACTCCAATTATTTCATCATATAAATCAATAA